>JAFLDI010000056.1 GCA_017302485.1 Burkholderiales bacterium
GTGGAGCTGCCGGCGGACAAGGAAATGGTCAGGCCGGGCGACAACGTCAGCATCACCGTCAAGCTGATCGCCCCGATCGCGATGGAAGAAGGCCTGCGCTTCGCCATCCGTGAAGGCGGCCGCACCGTCGGCGCCGGCGTCGTGGCCAAGATCATCGAGTAAACCTTCCCGAAAAGGCTGCAGGGGTATAGCTCAATTGGCAGAGCGTCGGTCTCCAAAACCGAAGGTTGTAGGTTCGATTCCTACTGCCCCTGCCAACTGATCACGCTGATCAGCTCAGCGTGGCCGGTTGGTGGCTCCGCAAGGAGCCCAGCAGCCCGAAGCAGGCAGCCCGCAGGCCACCAGAGCCCGGCGGGCTTTCCTGCTGTTGGGCGGTCAGTCTCCTGACAGCCCGACAGCCCATCCGAACAGACCCATGGCCACCTCTCCTCAAGTCGAAACTGTCTCCACCGGCGCTGACAAGGCCAAGCTGGCCGCCGCGGCGGTGCTGCTGCTCGGCTCGATCGCGGTTTTCTACCTGCTGAACCAGCAGAGCATGTGGCTGCGCGTGGTGGCCCTGCTGGTGGGGGTGGCGCTGGCGGTGGGCGTGTTCTTCACGTCCGAGAACGGCAAGCAGTTGATCGGCTTTGGCCGCGAATCAGTGCGCGAGACCAAGAAGGTCGTCTGGCCCACCCGCAAGGAAGCCGGCCAGATGACGCTGTACGTGTTCGCCTTCGTTGTCGTGATGGCCCTGTTCCTGTGGCTGACCGACAAGACGCTGGAGTGGGTGCTGTACGACCTGATCCTGGGCTGGAAGCGCTGAGCGCGCTTGTGAGCATCAAACAAGAGGCATCCGAATGAGCGAACCCGTCGCCCCCGACACCACCGCCAACGCAGCAGCCAACGGCATGCGCTGGTATGTGGTGCATGCCTATTCGGGCATGGAGAAGGCCGTCGAGCGCAACATCCGCGAGCGCATCGAGCGCGCCGGCATGCATGCCAAGTTCGGCCGCATCCTGGTGCCGACCGAAGAAGTGGTGGAGTTGAAGAACGGCAAGAAGTCGGTCACCGAGCGACGCTTCTTCCCCGGCTATGTGCTGGTCGAGATGCTGATGGACGACGAGTCCTGGCACCTGGTCAAGCACACCAGCAAGGTCACCGGATTCGTCGGCGGCGCGCGCAACCGCCCGGCCCCGATCTCCGAGGCCGAGGTGATGAAGATCGTCAACCAGATGCAGGAAGGCGTCGAGAAGCCGCGGCCCAAGGTCGAGTGGCAGGTCGGCGAGCTGGTCCGCGTCAAGGAAGGCCCGTTCACCGACTTCAACGGCGCTGTCGAGGAAGTCAACTACGAGAAGTCCAAGGTCCGCGTCTCGGTCACGATCTTCGGTCGTGCCACGCCGGTGGAGCTCGATTTCTCGCAGGTCGAGAAAGTCTGACGACCTGAGTCGTCAGGCTTTTCGAGGCCGCCCGTCAGGGTGGGCTCAAAAGGTCAAGGCAGTCAGCAGCGTTCCCGACCCGGCGCCGCTGATGAAGTTCGAAACGGGTCGTGGACGAGGAGCCGAGGGGTTGACGCCCCGAAGCGTCTGAACTCGAAAAGGAGCCATTCATGGCAAAGAAGATCGTCGGCTTCATCAAGCTGCAAGTGCCGGCAGGCAAGGCGAACCCCTCGCCCCCGATCGGTCCCGCGCTGGGTCAGCGTGGCCTGAACATCATGGAGTTCTGCAAGGCGTTCAACGCGCAGACCCAGGGTCTCGAGCCGGGCATGCCCATCCCCGTGACCATCACCGCGTTTGCGGACAAGAGCTTCACCTTCAAGATGGGCACGCCCCCGGCGACCTATCTGATCAAGAAGGCCATCAAGCTCGACAAGGGTTCGGACAAGGCCCACCTGAACAAGGTCGGCAAGATCACCCGCGCTCAGCTGGAAGAAATCGCCAAGCTGAAGATGAAGGACCTGACGGCGGCCGACATGGACGCTGCGGTGAAGACGATTGCCGGTTCCGCCCGCTCGATGGGCGTGATCGTGGAGGGCGTGTGACATGGCAAAGCTGACCAAGAAGGCCAAGGCCCTGCAGGGCAAGGTCGACAGCCTCAAGCTGTACACCATCAATGACGCGCTGAGCCTCGTCAAGAGCTGCGCCACCGCCAAGTTCGACGAGTCGATCGATGTGGCCGTGCAGCTCGGCATCGATCCGAAGAAGTCGGACCAGGTGGTGCGTGGCGCCGTCGTGCTGCCCAACGGCACCGGCAAGACCAAGCGCGTGGCCGTGTTCGCCCAGGGCGCCAAGGCCGAGGAAGCCAAGGCGGCCGGCGCCGACGTGGTTGGCATGGAAGATCTGGCCGAGCGCGTCAAGGCCGGCGACATGCCCTTCGACGTGGTCATCGCCTCGCCCGACACCATGCGCATCGTGGGTACCCTGGGCCAGATCCTGGGCCCGCGCGGCCTGATGCCGAACCCCAAGGTCGGCACCGTCACCCCCGACGTCGCCACTGCGGTGAAGAATGCCAAGGCGGGTCAGGTGCAGTTCCGCGTCGACAAGGGCGGCATCATCCACGGCACCATCGGCCGTCGCTCCTTCGACGACGACAAGCTGGTGGGCAACCTGTCCGCGTTGCTGGAAGCCCTGAACAAGGCCAAGCCGGCCTCTTCCAAGGGTGTCTACCTGCGCAAGCTGGCCGTGTCCTCGACGATGGGCGTGGGTGCCCGCGTCGACATCAGCTCGGTGGCGATCAACACCACCGCGGCCTGATCGGTCTGGCGCATTGAATCCGGCCGGGCGGCCGTCTTGACGCCCGGTTGGTCATTGGTGGGCCGCGCCCGGAGTTTGCTCCAGGCGCGGGCCATCCAAGACCGCTGGTGAGGGCGCGCAGGTGTCCTCTTAATCGAACCCGAGGGTCCGCCCAAGGGATCCACCAGCGCAGATGGCGTCCCCGCCGTGACGAACGAGGTGGTCAGTGAAGAGCACCTCACTCGAAGCGGCAAGGTCGCTGAAACCCCGGTGCACCCGAGGTTCCCGCAAGGGCGCCGAAGGTGCGTGATGTGAGGAGTAGACCTTGAGTCTCAACCGCAACGAGAAGGCGGCCGTGATCGAGGAAGTGGCAGCGCAAGCCGCCAAGTCCCAGACCCTGGCGCTGGCCGAGTACCGTGGCCTCACCGTGGAAGCCTTGAACAAGCTGCGCGTCGATGCGCGTGCCAAGGGTGTGTATCTTCACGTGCTGAAGAACACCCTGGCCCGTCGCGCCGTCGCCGGCACCCCGTTCGAGGTGGCCGCGGAGAGCATGGCCGGTCCGCTGATCTACGGCTTTTCGGAAGATGCCGTCGCCGCGGCCAAAGTCATTGCCGACTTTGCCAAGGGCAACGACAAGCTGGTCATCAAGGCTGGAGCCTACGCCGGCAAGGCCCTCGACGCCGACGGCGTCAAGGCCCTGGCGTCGATCCCCAGCAAGGAAGTCCTGCTGGCCCAGATCGCTGGCCTGCTGATGTCGCCCGTGCAACGCATGGCCGGCGTCCTGGCTGCGCTGTCCGAGAAGCGTGGAGGCGGCGCCGAGGCGCCTGCCGAGGCCCCTGCGGCCTGATCCCGCTGCCTGTCCCATTCACTGATTCACTGATTTCAAGGAAACCATCATGGCTTTCGACAAAGACGCCTTCCTGACCGCCCTGGACAGCATGTCCGTCATGGAACTCAACGACCTGGTCAAGGCGATTGAAGAGAAGTTTGGCGTGTCCGCCGCCGCCATGGCCGCTCCGGCCGCTGGCGGTGCCGCCGCCGGTGGCGCTCCGGCCGCCGAAGAGAAGACCGAGTTCAACGTCGTGCTGACCGAAGCCGGCGCCAACAAGGTCTCGGTCATCAAGGCCGTGCGCGAACTGACCGGCCTGGGCCTGAAGGAAGCCAAGGACCTGGTCGACGGCGCCCCGAAGAACGTCAAGGAAGGCGTTGCCAAGGCCGACGCCGAAGCCGCCGTCAAGAAGCTGGTGGAAGCCGGCGCCAAGGCCGAGCTGAAGTAATTCAGCCCCCTGGCCAGGAGGCTGGGAGCCCGCCAAGGGCTCCCGGCCTTTTGCACTTACAGGGCGCTTACAGGGCGCACCCCAGCGGCCCCGGCCGCGAGGGTGCAAAACCCTGTTGAGAGCAGCTGGAAAATTCCCGAGTGATAATCGTGGGTTTTCCAAGTGTTCTCTGATCCGACTGCAGAGAACGGGTTTGGTCGGACTCCGGTGCAATGCCGGGGTTGTCCGCCAGCGGTTGGTAGTGGCCAACCACCAAGCTTTCAGGCCCCCCACCTGCGGGGATGAGCCTGGCCAGCCAGTCGCCGACGCAGCCCGTGCTACCGGCCGGCACGCGCTGTCGATACGGAGTCTTCCATGGCGCAAGCAACCCCCTACAGCTACACCGAGCGCAAGCGTATCCGCAAGAGCTTCGGCAAGCGCGAGAGCGTTCTCAACGTTCCCTACCTGCTGACGATGCAGCGGGAATCCTACGTCGCCTTCCTGCAGAAGGACACCCCGCCGCAGCAGCGCAAGCCCGAAGGCTTGCAGGCCGCCTTCCTGTCCGCGTTCCCGATCGTCTCGCACAACGGGTTCGTGGAGATGAAGTTCATCGAATTCAACATCGCCAAGCCCACCTTCGACGTGCGCGAGTGCCAGCAGCGGGGCCTGACCTTCGCGGCCGCCGTGCGCGCCAGGCTGCAGATGATCATCTATGACCGCGAGGCGCATCCCGCCAAGGTGGTCAAGGAGATCAAGGAGCAGGAGGTCTACATGGGCGAGGTGCCCCTGATGACCGACTACGGCTCGTTCATCGTCAACGGCACCGAACGCGTCATCGTCAGCCAGCTGCACCGCTCGCCCGGCGTGTTCTTCGAGCACGACAAGGGCAAGACCCACAGTTCGGGCAAGCTGCTGTTCAGCGCCCGCATCATTCCCTACCGCGGTTCCTGGCTGGACTTCGAGTTCGACCCCAAGGACATCCTGTACTTCCGCGTCGACCGCCGCCGCAAGATGCCGGTCACCATCCTGCTCAAGGCCATCGGCCTGAACCCCGAGCAGATCCTGGCGCACTTCTTCAAGAACGACACCTTCCGCCTGATGGACGCGGGTGCGCAGATGGAGTTCGTGCCCGAGCGCCTGAAGGGCGAGGTGGCCCGCTTCGACATCACCGACAAGACCGGTGCCGTCGTCGTCGAGAAGGACAAGCGCATCACCGCGCGCCACGTGCGCCAGCTCGAGCAGGGCGGCACCACCTTCGTCTCGGTGCCCGAGGACTTCCTGGTCGGCCGCATCGTCGCCCGCAACATGGTCGACCCGGACACCGGCGAGATCATCGCCAAGGCCAACGACGAGCTGACCGAGGCCCTGCTGAAGAAGCTGCGCGCCGCCGGCATCAAGGACATCCAGTGCCTGTTCACCAATGAACTGGACCAGGGTGCCTACATCAGTCAGACGCTGAGCCAGGACGAGACCGCCGACCAGCTGGCCGCGCGCGTCGCCATCTACCGCATGATGCGCCCTGGCGAGCCGCCCACCGAGGACGCCGTCGAAGCCCTGTTCCAGCGCCTGTTCTACAGCGCCGACACCTACGACCTGTCGCGCGTCGGCCGCATGAAGTTCAACGCCCGAGTGGGCCGCGATGCCCCCGAAGGCCCGATGACGCTGTCCAACGAGGACATCCTGGACGTCGTCAAGATCCTGGTCGAGCTGCGCAATGGCCGCGGCGAGGTCGATGACATCGACCACCTGGGCAACCGCCGCGTGCGCTGCGTCGGCGAGCTCGCCGAGAACCAGTACCGCTCGGGTCTGGCCCGCATTGAGAAGGCCGTCAAGGAGCGTCTGGGCCAGGCCGAGACCGAGGCCCTGATGCCGCACGACCTGATCAACTCCAAGCCGATTTCCGCGGCCCTGAAGGAGTTCTTCGGTGCGTCGCAGCTGTCGCAGTTCATGGACCAGACCAACCCGCTGTCCGAGATCACGCACAAGCGTCGCGTCTCGGCCCTGGGCCCGGGCGGTCTGACCCGCGAGCGCGCCGGCTTCGAGGTGCGCGACGTGCACCCCACCCACTACGGCCGCGTCTGCCCGATCGAAACCCCGGAAGGCCCGAACATCGGCCTGATCAACTCGCTGGCGCTGTACGCCCAGCTCAACGAGTACGGTTTCCTCGAGACCCCCTACCGTCGCGTCGTCGACGGCCAGACCACCACCCAGATCGACTACCTGTCGGCCATCGAGGAAGGCAAGTACGTGATCGCCCAGGCGAACGCGTCGCTGGACAAGGACGGCAAGCTGACCGACGAGCTGGTGTCGGCCCGCGAAAACGGCGAATCGGTGCTGACCTCGCCCGAGCGCATCCAGTACATGGATGTGGCGCCGACGCAGATCGTCTCGGTGGCGGCCTCGCTGGTGCCCTTCCTGGAGCACGATGACGCGAACCGCGCGCTGATGGGCGCCAACATGCAGCGTCAGGCGGTGCCGGTGCTGCGTCCCGAGAAGGCCCTGGTGGGCACCGGTGTCGAGCGCGTCGCCGCGGTCGACTCGGGCACCGTGGTCACGGCGCGCCGAGGCGGTGTGGTCGACTATGTCGACACCAACCGCGTGGTGATCCGCGTCAATGACGCGGAAGCCGTGGCCGGTGAAGTCGGCGTCGACATCTACAACCTGATCAAGTACCAGCGTTCCAACCAGAACACCAACATCCACCAGCGCGCCATCGTGCGCCGCGGTGACCAGGTGGCGGCGGGCGACGTGGTGGCCGACGGCGCGTCGACCGACCTGGGTGAACTGGCCCTGGGCCAGAACATGCTGGTCGCGTTCATGCCCTGGAACGGCTACAACTTCGAGGACTCGATCCTGATCAGCGAACGCGTCGTCGCCGAAGACCGCTACACCTCGATCCACATCGAGGAACTGGTGGTCATGGCCCGCGACACCAAGCTGGGCGCCGAGGAAATCACCCGCGACATCCCCAACCTGTCCGAGCAGCAGCTGGCACGCCTGGACGAGTCGGGCATCGTCTACATCGGCGCCGAGGTCAACCCCGGTGACGTGCTGGTGGGCAAGGTCACCCCCAAGGGCGAAACCACCCTGACGCCGGAAGAGAAGCTGCTGCGCGCGATCTTCGGCGAGAAGGCCTCCGACGTGAAGGACACCTCGCTGCGCGTCGACCAGGGCACGCAGGGCACGGTCATCGACGTGCAGGTCTTCACCCGCGAAGGCATCCAGCGCGACAAGCGCGCCCAGCAGATCATCGATGATGAGCTCAAGCGCTTCCGCCTGGACCTGAACGACCAGCTGCGCATCGTCGAGGCTGACGCTTTCGACCGGATCGAGAAGCTGCTGGTCGGCAACCTGGCCAACGGCGGCCCGCAGCGCCTGGCCAAGGGCACCGCGATCACCAAGGAGTACCTGGCCGGCATCGACAAGTACCACTGGTTCGACGTCCGTCCGGCCGAGGAGACCCTGGCCAACCAGCTCGAGTCGATCAAGAACTCGCTCGAGCAGACTCGCCACGGCTTCGACCTCGCCTTCGAGGAAAAGCGCAAGAAGCTGACCCAGGGCGACGAGCTGCCCGCCGGCGTGCTGAAGATGGTCAAGGTCTACCTGGCCGTCAAGCGCCGGCTGCAGCCTGGCGACAAGATGGCCGGCCGGCACGGCAACAAGGGTGTGGTCTCCAAGATCGTGCCCGTCGAGGACATGCCCTACATGGCCGACGGCACCCCCGCCGACATCGTCTTGAACCCGCTGGGCGTGCCCTCGCGGATGAACGTCGGTCAGGTGCTGGAAGTGCACCTGGGCTGGGCCGGCAAGGGCATCGGCCAGCGCATTGGCGACCTGCTTCAGCGCGAAGCTGCCGTGGCCGAGCTGCGCAAGTTCATGGACGAGCTCTACAACCAGTCGGGCGGCAAGCCTGAGAACCTGGGCGAGTTCACCGACGCCGAGGTGCTGGACATGGCCCGCGAGCTGACCAAGGGCGTGCCCTTCGCAACGCCGGTCTTTGACGGTGCCAAGGAAGAGGAAATCCGCGCCATGCTCAAGCTGGCCTACCCGGATGACATCGCCACCCGCAAGGGCCTGACCGAGACCCGCACCCAGGCCTGGCTGCACGATGGCCGCACCGGCGAGCGCTTCGAGCGCCCGACCACCGTGGGCTACATGCACGTGCTGAAGCTGCACCATCTGGTCGACGACAAGATGCACGCCCGCTCGACCGGCCCGTACAGCCTGGTCACCCAGCAGCCGCTGGGCGGCAAGGCGCAGTTCGGCGGCCAGCGCTTCGGCGAAATGGAAGTCTGGGCCCTGGAAGCCTACGGCGCCGCCTACGTGCTGCAGGAAATGCTGACCGTCAAGTCGGACGACGTGAACGGCCGTACCAAGGTCTACGAGAACATCGTCAAGGGCGAGCACGCGATCGATGCCGGCATGCCGGAATCGTTCAATGTGCTGGTGAAGGAAATCCGCTCGCTGGGTATCGACATCGAGCTGGAGAAGAACTGATCGCCTGGGCGGCGGGCCCCGTGCCTGCCACCGCAGTCATCCGTCCCCTTTTCCATCTCGATACCACATTAGGAGTAAAGCCATGAAAGGCTTGCTGGACCTCTTCAAGCAGTTCACCCCGGATGAACACTTCGACGCGATCAAGATCGGGCTGGCTTCGCCCGAGAAGATCCGTTCGTGGTCTTTCGGCGAGGTGAAGAAGCCCGAGACCATCAACTACCGCACCTTCAAGCCGGAGCGTGACGGTCTGTTCTGCGCCAAGATTTTTGGCCCGATCAAGGATTACGAGTGCCTGTGCGGCAAGTACAAGCGCCTGAAGCACCGCGGCGTGATCTGCGAGAAGTGCGGTGTTGAAGTCACCCAGACCAAGGTGCGCCGCGAGCGCATGGGCCACATCGACCTGGCCGCGCCCTGCGCCCACATCTGGTTCCTGAAGTCGCTGCCCTCGCGTCTGGGCCTGGTGCTCGACATGACGCTGCGCGACATCGAGCGCGTGCTGTACTTCGAAGCCTACGTCGTCGTCGACCCCGGCATGACCTCGCTGAAGAAGTTCAGCATCATGAGCGAGGACGAGTACGAGGCCAAGCGTGCCGATCCGGCCTTTGCCGATGACTTCGAGGCCCTGATGGGCGCCGAGGGCATCCAGAAGCTGCTCGCCGAGATGGACCTCGACGTCGAGATCGACAAGCTGCGCAACGACATGACCGGCAGCGAGCTGAAGGTCAAGAAGAACTCCAAGCGCCTGAAGGTCATGGAGGCCTTCAAGAAGTCGGGCATCAAGCCGCACTGGATGGTGATGGACGTGCTGCCGGTGCTGCCGCCGGACCTGCGTCCGCTGGTGCCGCTGGATGGTGGCCGCTTCGCCACCAGCGACCTGAACGACCTCTACCGCCGCGTCATCAACCGCAACAACCGCCTGGCCCGTCTGCTCGAGCTCAAGGCCCCCGAGATCATCGTGCGCAACGAAAAGCGCATGCTGCAGGAGGCCGTGGATTCGCTGCTGGACAACGGCCGCCGCGGCAAGGCCATGACCGGCGCCAACAAGCGCGCGCTGAAGTCGCTGGCCGACATGATCAAGGGCAAGAGCGGCCGCTTCCGCCAGAACCTGCTGGGCAAGCGCGTCGACTACTCGGGCCGTTCGGTCATCACCGTGGGCCCAACGCTCAAGCTGCACCAGTGCGGCCTGCCCAAGCTGATGGCGCTGGAGCTGTTCAAGCCCTTCATCTTCAGCCGGCTGGAGGCGATGGGCATCGCCACCACCATCAAGGCGGCGAAGAAGGAAGTGGAATCCGGCACGCCGGTGGTCTGGGACATCCTTGAAGAAGTCATCAAGGAACACCCGGTCATGCTCAACCGCGCCCCGACGCTGCACCGCCTGGGCATCCAGGCCTTCGAGCCGGTGCTGATCGAGGGCAAGGCGATCCAGCTGCATCCGCTGGTCTGCGCGGCCTTCAACGCCGACTTCGACGGTGACCAGATGGCCGTCCACGTGCCGCTGTCCATCGAAGCACAGATGGAAGCCCGAGCCCTGATGCTGGCCTCGAACAACGTGCTCTTCCCGGCCTCGGGCGAGCCGTCGATCGTGCCCTCGCAGGACGTGGTGCTGGGTCTGTACTACGCCACCCGCGAGCGCATCAACGGCAAGGGCGAAGGCATGGTCTTCTCCGACACCGTCGAGCTGCAGCGCGCGCTGGACAACGGTGCGGTCGAGATCACCTCGAAGATCTCGGTGCGTCTGGTCGAGTGGACCAAGGACACCAGCGGCGAGTTCCAGCCGGAGACCAAGCTGGTCGACACCACCGTCGGCCGTGCCCTGCTCTCCGAGATCCTGCCCAAGGGCCTGCCGTTCGCCAACATCAACAAGGCGCTCAAGAAGAAGGAGATCAGCCGCCTGATCAACGCCTCCTTCCGCAAGTGCGGCCTGAAGGAGACCGTAGTCTTCGCCGACAAGCTGCTGCAGTCGGGCTTCCGCCTGGCCACGCGCGCCGGCATCTCGATCGCCATCGACGACATGCTGGTGCCGCCGCAGAAGGCCGGCCTGATCGAGCGTGCCGAGAAGGAAGTCAAGGAGATCGAGCAGCAGTACGTCTCGGGCCTGGTCACCGCCGGTGAGCGCTACAACAAGGTGGTCGACATCTGGGGCAAGACGGGCGACGAGGTCGGCAAGGTCATGATGTCGCAACTGTCCAAGCAGAAGGTCATTGACCGTCACGGCAAGGAAGTCGACCAGGAGTCGTTCAACTCCATCTACATGATGGCCGACTCGGGTGCGCGGGGCTCCGCCGCCCAGATTCGCCAGCTCGCCGGCATGCGCGGCCTGATGGCCAAGCCGGACGGCTCGATCATCGAGACGCCGATCACCGCGAACTTCCGCGAAGGCCTGAACGTTCTGCAGTACTTCATCTCCACCCACGGTGCCCGTAAGGGCCTGGCGGACACGGCGCTGAAGACCGCGAACTCCGGCTACCTGACCCGTCGCCTGGTGGACGTCACCCAGGATCTGGTGGTGGTCGAGGACGACTGCGGCACCGAGCACGGCTTTGCCATGCGCGCGCTGGTCGAAGGTGGTGAGGTCATCGAGTCGCTGCGCGACCGCATCCTGGGCCGCGTCACCGCGGTCGAGGTGACCCACCCCGAGACCCAGGAGATGCTGATTGCTGCCGGCACCATGCTGGACGAGGACAACCTGGACGTCATCGAGGCCGCCGGTGTCGACGAGGTCAAGGTGCGCACGCCGCTGACCTGCGGCACGCGCTTCGGCCTGTGCGCCAAGTGCTATGGCCGCGACCTGGGCCGTGGCGGCCTGGTCAACACCGGTGAGGCCGTGGGCGTGATCGCCGCGCAGTCGATCGGTGAGCCGGGCACGCAGCTGACGATGCGGACCTTCCACATCGGTGGTGCGGCCTCGCGTGCGGCCGTGGCCTCCAGCGTGGACGCCAAGTCGGACGGCTTCATCGGCTTCAACGCCACGATGCGCTACGTGACCAACGGCAAGGGCGAGCTGGTGGTGATCTCGCGTTCCGGCGAGATCATCATCTCCGATCAGCACGGTCGCGAACGCGAGCGCCACAAGGTGCCCTACGGTGCCACGCTCAACATCAAGGCCGACCAGCAGATCAAGGCCGGCGCCGTGCTGGCCAACTGGGACCCGCTGACCCGCCCGATCATCACCGAGTTCGCCGGCAAGGCGCGCTTCGAGAACGTCGAGGAAGGCGTCACCGTCGCCAAGCAGGTCGACGAGGTCACCGGCCTGTCCACGCTGGTCGTGATCGACCCGAAGCGCCGCGGCGCTGCCAAGGTGGTCCGTCCGCAGGTCAAGCTGCTCGACGCCGCCGGCCAGGAAGTCAAGATCCCCGGCACCGACCACTCGGTGACGATCGGCTTCCAGGTGGGCGCGCTGATCCAGATCCGCGACGGTCAGGACCTGGCGCCGGGTGAAGTGCTGGCGCGCATCCCGGTCGAAGGCCAGAAGACCCGCGACATCACCGGCGGTCTGCCGCGTGTGGCCGAGCTCTTCGAAGCCCGCTCGCCCAAGGACGCCGGCGTGCTCGCCGAGATCACCGGCACGATCTCCTTCGGCAAGGAGACCAAGGGCAAGGTGCGCCTGGAGATCACCGACCCCGAAGGCCGCAAGCACGAGGAGCTGGTGCCCAAGGAGAAGAACATCCTGGTGCACGAAGGCCAGGTGGTCAACAAGGGCGAACTGGTGGTCGACGGCGCGGCGGATCCGCAGGACATCCTGCGCCTGCTGGGTGTCGAGGAGCTGGCCCGCTACATCGTCGACGAGGTGCAGGACGTCTACCGCCTGCAGGGCGTGAAGATCAACGACAAGCACATCGAGGTGATCGTTCGCCAGATGCTGCGCCGCGTGCAGATCGTCAACCCGGGCGACTCGACCTACATCGCCGGCGAGCAGGTGGAACGCTCGGAGCTGCTCAATACCAACGAGAAGCTGCGCGCCGAAGACAAGCTGCAGGCGACCTACCAGGACGTGCTGCTGGGCATCACCAAGGCCTCGCTGTCCACCGACTCGTTCATCTCTGCGGCCTCCTTCCAGGAGACCACCCGCGTGCTGACCGAGGCGGCCATCATGGGCAAGCGCGACTCGCTGCGCGGTCTCAAGGAGAACGTCATCGTCGGCCGCCTGATCCCGGCCGGTACCGGCATGGCCTTCCACCAGGCCCGCAAGGCCAAGGAAGAGATGGACGAGACCGAGCGTCGCGCCATCGCCCTGCAGGAGGCCGAGGAGCTGGCCGCCACGCAGCTGGCTGCGCTGGACAACGCCGCGGGCGACGAACCGACGGCCGACTGAGCGACCAGGCCTCGTGCCTGAGACCCGAAGGGCGACCGCGAGGTCGCCCTTTTTTCGTTCAGGCGGCCGGTCGCCAGTCGGCAGGGTGCACGATCTGCAGGCCGTGCAGTGCCAGTGCGCGACGGCGCAGCTTCAGCACCGCCTTGTCCCGGCTGACCAGCCAGCGGGCACCACAGGCCAGCGCGAAGTCGATGAACTTCTGGTCGTCAGGGTCGGTGCAGCGCAGCACCGGCTGGGGGGAGTGCGCCGGCGCGTCGCCCA
>JAFLDI010000057.1 GCA_017302485.1 Burkholderiales bacterium
GACCGACGCGGCGCGCGAGGTGGCGCGATCGCTGCTCGCCGGCGAGCGCAAGGCCGTGCTGCTCGGCAACGCCGCGGCGCAGCACCCGCAGGCATCGGCGCTGCTCGCGCTGGCGAGCTGGATCGCCGAACAATGCGGCGCGAGCGTCGGTTATTTCGGCGAGGCGGCGAACGCGGTCGGCGCGCAGCTCGTGAACGTGCTGCCCGGGCCCGGCGGCGTGGACGCCGGCCGGATGTTGCACCAGGGCATGAAGGCGCTGCTGCTGCTGAACGTCGAGCCGGCGCTCGACGCCGCCGATGCCGCGGCGGCGACCACCGCGCTGCAGGGCAGCGGGCTCGTGGTCGCGCTCACGCCGTTCAAGGATGCGGTGGTCGAGAGCGCCGACGTGCTGCTGCCGATCGCGCCGTTCACCGAAACCGCCGGCAGCTTCGTCAACGCCGAAGGCCGGCTGCAGAGCTTCGCCGGCGTCGTGCTGCCGCGCGCCGAAGCGCGGCCGGCGTGGAAGGTGCTGCGCGTGCTCGGCAACCTGCTCGGCTTGGCCGGCTTCGACTTCGACAGCGCCGAGCAGGTGCGGGCCGAAGCCCTCGGTGACCCGGCCACGCTGCCGCAGCGGCTGGACAACCGGGTGAATGCCGACTTCGCCGGCGGCGCCCCCGGCGCGGGCCTGGAGCGCATCGCCGACGTGCCGATCTACGCCACCGACGCCATCGTGCGCCGCGCGCCGGCCCTGCAGGCCACCGCCGATGCCAAGGAAGCGGTGCTCGCCGGCCTGCCCAGCGCGCTGTGGGCGCAGTTGGGGCTGCAAGCCGGTGACAAGGTGCGCGTCAGCCAGGGCGGCGCCAGTGCCGTGCTGGGCGCCACCGAGGATGCCAGCCTGGCCGCCAACACCGTGCGTGTGGCCGCCGGCCACCCGGCCACCGCCACCCTGGGCGCGATGTTCGGCGCGATCACCGTCGAGAAGGCCTGAGGACGAGACACACCATGATCGACAACATCTACCAATCGGGTCTCGCCACACTGGGCGCCCCGGCCTGGGCCGTGGTCTGGTCGCTGATCAAGATCATCGTCCTGGTCGCGCCGCTGATGGGCTGCGTGGCCTACCTGACACTGTGGGAGCGCAAGGCCATTGGCCGCACCCAGGTCCGTCCGGGTCCCAACCGGGTCGGCCCCTTCGGCCTGCTCACGCCAATCGCTGACGCGGTCAAGCTGATCTTCAAGGAGATCATCCGGCCGACCGCGGCCAACAAGGGTCTGTTCTTCCTGGGCCCGATCATGACCATCATGCCGGCGCTTGCCGCCTGGGCGGTGATTCCGGTCGGCCCTGAGGCGGTGGTGGCCAACGTCAACGCCGGCCTGCTGTTCCTGATGGCGATCACCTCGATGGAGGTCTACGGCGTGATCATCGCCGGCTGGGCGTCCAACTCGAAGTACGCCTTCCTGGGCGCACTGCGCGCCTCGGCCCAGATGGTGTCCTACGAGATCGCCATGGGCTTCGCCCTGGTGATCGTGCTGATGGTCTCGGGCAGCCTGAACCTGGGCGATGTGGTCGCCGGCCAGCAGAAGGGCACCTTCGCCTCGATGGGCTGGAACTTCCTGTCCTGGAACTGGCTGCCGCTGCTGCCGATCTTCTTTGTCTACTTCATCTCCGGCCTGGCCGAGACCAACCGCCACCCCTTCGATGTGGTGGAAGGCGAGTCGGAGATCGTGGCCGGCCACATGATCGAGTACTCGGGCATGTCCTTCGCGATGTTCTTCCTCGCGGAGTACGCCAACATGATCCTGGTCTCGATGCTGACCGTGCTGTTCTTCCTGGGCGGCTGGGATGCACCGGTGAGCTGGCTGTCCTTCATCCCGGGCTGGATCTGGCTGGGCATCAAGGTCTTCGTGGTCGTCACGATGTTCCTGTGGGTGCGCGCCTCCTTCCCGCGCTACCGCTATGACCAGATCATGCGTCTGGGCTGGAAGATCTTCATTCCCCTCACGCTGGTGTGGCTGGTCGTCGTGGGTCTGTGGATCCAGTCGCCCTTCAACATCTGGAAGTAAGGGGAGGGCCAACACATGAGCACCAACAACTCCCTCAAGGGCTTCCTCGGCGCCTTCCTGCTGACCGAGCTGTGGAAGGGCCTGGCGTTGACCGGTCGCCACTTCTTTTCGCGCACGATCACCGTGCAGTTCCCCGAAGAGAAGACCCCGCTGTCGCCGCGCTTCCGCGGCCTGCATGCACTGCGTCGCTACGAGAACGGCGAGGAGCGCTGCATCGCCTGCAAGCTGTGCGAGGCGGTCTGCCCGGCGATGGCCATCACCATCGAGGCCGGCGAGCGCGCCGACGGCACGCGTCGCACCACCCGCTATGACATCGACCTGACCAAGTGCATCTTCTGCGGCTTCTGCGAAGAGAGCTGCCCGGTCGACTCGATCGTCGAGACCCACATCTTCGAGTACCACGGCGAGAAGCGGGGCGACCTGTATTTCACCAAGGACATGCTGCTGGCCGTGGGCGACCGCTACGAGAAGCAGATCGCAGCCAACAAGGAGGCCGACGCCAAGTACCGCTGATGCGGTCACCCACGCGCTGACAAGAATGAACGCAACCTCCGCCCTGTTCTACCTGTTCTCCGCGGTGCTGCTGGTGTCGGCCTTCCTGGTCATCACCTCGCGCAGCACAGTCCACGCGGCGCTCTACCTGGTGCTCACCTTCTTCAATGCCGCCTGCATCTGGATGCTGCTGAAGGCCGAGTTCCTGTCCATCACCCTGGTGCTGGTGTATGTCGGCGCCGTGATGGTGCTGTTCCTGTTCGTTGTGATGATGCTCGACATCAACACCGACAGCCTGCGAGCCGGCTTCTGGTCGCACTTCCCGCTGGCTGCCCTGGTGGGCGTGCTGATCGCGATCGAAGTGGCACTGGTCATGAAGGCCGGCTTCAACCTGCCCGAAGCCAAGCCCATGGCGCCCGAGGTGCTGGCCATGGGTAATACCAAGGCCCTCGGCGTGGTCCTCTACACCGAATACCTGTACCCGCTGCAGGTGGCCGCGGTGCTGCTGCTGGTGGGCATGATCGCCGCCATCGCCCTGACGCTGCGCAAGCGCAAGGACGCCAAGGGCCAGGACCCGAGCCAGCAGGTGCGCGTGCGCCCGGCCGACCGGGTCCGCCTGGTGAAGCTGGCGCCGACGATCGAGGCGCCCTCGGTGCCCAAGACCCCGGAAGGAGGCCAGGCATGAGCGCCGGCATCACCCTCTACCACTACCTGACGCTGGGCGGCTGCCTGTTCGCGCTGTCGGTGGTGGGCATCTTCATGAACCGCCGCAACCTGATCGTGCTGCTGATGGCGATCGAGCTGATGCTGCTGGCGGTGAACATGAACTTCGTGGCCTTCTCCCACTTTTTGGGTGACATGCACGGCCAGGTCTTCGTGTTCTTCATCCTGACCGTCGCGGCGGCCGAATCGGCCATCGGCCTGGCCATCCTGGTCGTGCTGTTCCGCAATCGGGCGACCATCGCGGTCGACGAACTCGACACCCTGAAGGGCTGACCGCCAAGAGGAGCCCCGAAGACCATGTCTGCACAACTCTCCCAGAACCTGCTGCTCACGGTGCCCCTGGCGCCGCTGGTGGGCTCCATCGTCGCCGGCCTGGCCGGCAAGGTGGTGGGCCGCCGCGGTGCGCACCTGATCACCATCCTCGGCGTGCTCATCGCCTTCATCTGCTCGGCCATGGTGCTGCAGTCGGTGGCGGTCGATGGCGCCCGCTTCAACGCCACCGTCTATGAGTGGATGTCGGTGGGCCCGCTGAAGATGGAGGTCGGCTTCCTCGTCGACGGCCTGACCGCGATGATGATGTGCGTGGTGACCTTCGTGTCGCTGATGGTGCACATCTACACCATCGGCTACATGGAGGAGGACCCGGGCTACCAGCGCTTCTTCTCGTACATCTCGCTGTTCACCTTCTCGATGCTCATGCTGGTCATGAGCAACAACTTCCTGCAGCTGTTCTTCGGCTGGGAAGCGGTGGGCCTGGTGTCCTACCTGCTGATCGGCTTCTGGTTCAAGAAGCCCACGGCCATCTTCGCCAACATGAAGGCCTTCCTGGTCAACCGGGTCGGCGACTTCGGCTTCATCCTGGGCATCGGCCTCCTGCTGGCCTACACCGGCTCGCTGAACTACGCCGAGGTGTTTGCCAAGTCGGGTGAACTGGCCGCCAAGACCTTCCCCGGCACCGACTGGCCGCTGCTGGCCGTGGCCTGCATCTGCCTGTTCATCGGCGCGATGGGCAAGTCGGCGCAGTTCCCGCTGCATGTGTGGCTCCCTGATTCCATGGAAGGCCCGACCCCCATCTCGGCGCTGATCCACGCGGCCACCATGGTGACCGCCGGCATCTTCATGGTCACCCGCATGTCGCCGCTGTTCGAGCTGTCGGACATCGCGCTGAACTTCGTGCTGGTCATCGGCGCGATCACCGCGCTGTTCATGGGCTTCCTGGGCATCATCCAGAACGACATCAAGCGCGTCGTCGCGTACTCCACGCTCTCGCAGCTGGGCTACATGACGGTGGCGCTGGGTGTGTCGGCCTACAACGTGGCGGTCTTCCACCTGATGACGCACGCCTTCTTCAAGGCGCTGCTGTTCCTGGCCGCGGGCTCGGTGATCATCGGCATGCACCATGACCAGGACATCCGCAACATGGGCGGCCTGCGCAAGTACATGCCCATCACCTGGATCACCTCGCTGCTGGGCTCGCTGGCCCTGATCGGCACGCCGTTCTTCGCCGGCTTCTACTCGAAGGACTCGATCATCGAGGCGGTGCATGCCAGCCACCTGCCGGGCGCCGGCTTCGCCTACATGGCGGTGGTGGCGGGCGTGTTCGTCACGGCCTTCTACTCCTTCCGGATGTACTTCCTGGTCTTCCATGGCAAGGAGCACTTCCACCACAAGCCCTTCCCCGGCGAGCATGACCACCATGACGACCACGGCGAGCACCATGAACCGCATGAGTCGCCCTGGGTCGTCACCGCGCCGCTGCTGCTGCTGGCCATCCCCTCGGTCGTGATCGGCTTCCTGACGATCCAGCCGATGCTCTATGGCGACTTCCTCAAGGATGCGATCTTCGTCAACCACGAGACGCACCATGCGATGAAGGAACTGGCCAGCGAGTTCCACGGCGCCACCGCAATGGCCTTGCACGCCTTCGGCACGCTGCCGTTCTGGCTGGCCCTAGGCGGCGTGGTCACGGCCTATGTCTTCTACATGGTCGCCCCGGGCATCCCGGCGGCCATCGCGAAGGTGCTCGCGCCGGTGATCACCGTGCTCGAGAACAAGTACTACATGGACTGGATCAACGAGAACATCCTGGCCCGTGCGGCCCGCGGCCTGGGCATCGGGCTGTGGAAGGGGGGTGACCAGACCTTGATCGATGGTGCCCTGGTCAACGGGTCGGCCAACGCGGTGGGTGCCTTCGCGCGCGTCACCCGGCTGATCCAGACCGGCTATCTGTCGTGGTACGCGCTGGTGATGGCGCTGGGCGTGTTCGGTCTGATGACCTGGCAACTGTGGCCCTTCATGCAAGGCCTGCTGGGCCGTTGACAAGAGGGCGGAGAACTACAAATGGGTCTGTTGAGCGTTGCCATCTGGCTGCCGATCGCCTTCGGCGTCCTGCTGCTGGCACTGGGCCGTGACGAGAACGCGGGCGCTGCCCGCTGGATCGCCCTGGCCGGTGCTGTTCTGAGCTTTCTTGTCACGATTCCGCTGGTCACCGGTTTCCACCTCGACACTGCTGCCCTGCAGTTCGAGGAGAACCTGGCCTGGATCGAGCGCTTCAATGTGCGCTACCACCTGGGTGTCGATGGCATCTCGGTGTGGTTCGTGCTGCTGACGGCCTTCATCACCATCATCGTGGTGATGGCCGCCTGGGAGGTGATCACCGAGCGTGCCCACCAGTACCTGGGCGCCTTCCTGATCCTGTCGGGCCTGATGGTCGGCGTGTTCTCGGCGGTGGACGGCCTGCTGTTCTACGTCTTCTTCGAGGCCACGCTGATCCCGATGTACATCATCATCGGTGTCTGGGGCGGCCCGCGGCGGGTGTATGCGGCCTTCAAGTTCTTCCTCTACACGCTGCTCGGCTCGCTGCTGATGCTGATCGCGCTGATCTACCTGTACGCCAAGTCGGGTGGCAGCTTCGAGATCCTGGAGTGGCACAAGCTGCCGCTGCCGTTGAACGCGCAGGCGCTGCTGTTCTTCGCCTTCTTCGCAGCCTTCTCGGTGAAGGTGCCGATGTGGCCGGTGCACACCTGGCTGCCCGACGCCCACGTCGAGGCGCCCACCGGCGGCTCGGTGGTGCTGGCGGCGATCATGCTGAAGCTGGGCGCCTACGGTTTCCTGCGCTTCTCGATGCCGATCGCCCCCGATGCATCGCGCGAATACGCCTGGTTCATCATCGCCCTGTCGCTGATCGCCGTGATCTACATCGGTCTGGTGGCGATGGTGCAGACCGACATGAAGAAGCTGGTCGCCTATTCGTCGATCGCCCACATGGGTTTCGTCACGCTGGGTTTCTTCATCTTCAACGAGCTGGGCATCTCCGGTGGTCTGGTCCAGATGATCTCGCACGGCTTCGTGTCGGGCGCGATGTTCCTGTCGATCGGCGTGCTCTACGACCGCGTGCACTCGCGCGAGATCGCGGCTTACGGAGGCGTGGTCAACACCATGCCGAAGTTCGCCGCCTTCGCGCTGCTGTTCTCGATGGCCAATTGCGGCCTGCCAGGCACTGCCGGTTTCATCGGCGAGTGGATGGTGATCCTGGGGGCCATCCAGTACAACTTCTGGATCGGCGCGCTGGCCGCCACGGCGCTGATCTTCGGTGCGGCCTACACGCTGTGGATGTACAAGCGGGTCTACTTCGGTGACATCGCCAACGACCATGTGCGCGAGCTGACCGACCTCAATGCCCGCGAGTTCGCCATGATGGCCATTCTGGCTGTTGCCGTGCTGGCCATGGGTCTGTACCCGAAGCCCTTCACCGATGTGATGCACACCTCGGTCGACGCGCTGATCAAGCACGTGGCCCAGCCCAAGCTGCCATGACGACGGGGCCTACACGATGAATCCTATGAACTGGCTTGTTGTCTCTCCCGAGATCGTGCTGCTGGTCGCGGCCTGTGCGATCGCGCTGATCGACCTCTACGTCACCGACCCCAAGCGCGGTCTGACCTTTTGGCTGACCCAGCTGACGCTGGCCGTGGTGGCCCTGATGCACGCCAGCGCGATGCAGGCGGGCCTGGGCGCCACCGGTGCGGCGGCCTCGGTCTACGGCATGCAGGGCCTGGTGGTCTCCGACCCCCTGGGCCACCTGCTGGCCACCTGCGCTTCACTGGCGCTGATGGCCACGCTGGCCTATGCCCGTCCCTACCTGGGCGAGCGCGACCTGCTCAAGGGCGAGTTCTTCACGCTCTCGATGTTCGTGCTGCTGGGCGTGTCGGTGATGATCTCGGCCAACAACTTCCTGGTCATCTATGTGGGCCTGGAGCTGATGAGCCTGTCGCTCTACGCGATGGCCGCGCTACGGCGTGACCACGGCGTGTCCACCGAAGCGGCGATGAAGTACTTCGTGCTGGGCGCGCTGGCCAGCGGCTTCCTGCTGTACGGCATGTCCATGCTCTACGGCGCGACCGGCAAGCTGGACCTGCCCGAGATCTTCGCGGTCGTGGCGGCGGGCCAGATCAACCCCGTGGTGCTGACCCTGGGTGTGGTGTTCCTGGTGGCCGGCCTGGCCTTCAAGCTGGGTGTGGTGCCGTTCCACATGTGGGTGCCCGACGTCTACCAGGGCGCGCCCACGGCCGTGACCCTGATGATCGGTGGCGTGCCCAAGTTCGCGGCCTTCGCCATCGTCTTCCGCATCCTGGTCGAGGGCCTGTCCACGCTGGGCCATGACTGGCAGCAGATGCTGATGGTGCTGTCGGTGCTGTCGATGCTGATCGGCAACCTGGCCGCCATCGCGCAGACCAACCTCAAGCGCATGCTGGCCTATTCGGCCATCGCCCAGCTGGGCTTCATGCTGCTGGGCCTGACGCCCACCATCGTCGAGGCCAACACCACGTCGGCGGCCAATGGCTACAGCTCGGCGCTGTTCTACGTGGTCACGTATGTGCTGACGACGCTGGGCAGCTTCGGTCTGATCATGCTGCTGGCCCGCCAGAGCTTCGAGAGCGAGGAGATCAGCGATCTGGCCGGTCTGGCCAAGCGTGCGCCCTGGCTGGCCGGTGTCATGACGGTGTTCATGTTCTCGCTGGCCGGCGTGCCGCCCATGGTGGGCTTCTACGCCAAGTTCGCGGTGCTGCAAGCGCTGGTGACCACGGGCGACAGCACCTACATCGTGCTGGCCATCGTGGCGGTGCTGCTGTCGCTGGTGGCGGCCTTCTACTACCTGCGCATTGTCAAGGTGATGTACTTTGACGAGCCGGCTGACTCGGTGACGGCCCTTTCGACGGGCACCGGTGTGTCGGCGCTGCTGGCCGTGAACGGCGCGGCCGCGCTGGTGCTGGGCCTGCTGCCGCAGGGCCTGATGGCCTTGTGCCGCGACGTCATCGTCGCGGCCTTGCAGGGCTGATCGGCGATGAGCGCATCTGCCGCCACCTGGCTGGTGGTGCTGGTGGCGCTGCTGGCGGCGAACTTGCCGTTTGTCAATGAGCGCCTGTTCGCTGTCGGCCCCCGCCGAGCACCCAAGGCGTTCGGCTGGCGTCTGCTGGAACTGACCGTGGGCGGCGGTCTGACCCTGCTGCTGGGTATCGCTCTGGAAAACTCGCTGGGGCAGCGCGCACCGCAGGGCTGGGAGTTCTATGCCGCCTGGACCTGCCTGATGCTCACGCTGGCCTCGCCCGGGTTCGTCTGGCGCTACCTGCGCCGCAGTGCGCCGGTGCCGGCGCATGAGTGACGAGCATCTGATCGAGCGCCCGCTGCGGCCGGCCCAGGTCTGGCACGGACGGTTTCTCGACGTGCGTTGCGACGTGGCGCTGCTGCCCGATGGCAGTGAGGCCACTCGCGAGTACATCGTCCATCCGGGCGCCGTGATGGTTGTGCCGATCGCCGACGACGGCCGCCTCGTCATGGAACGTCAGTGCCGGTATCCGCTGCAGACCGTGTTGCTGGAATTTCCCGCCGGCAAGATCGACCCGGGCGAGCCGCGCTGGCGCTGCGCGCAGCGCGAACTGCTCGAGGAAACCGGCTACCACGCCCGGGAGTGGGCCTGTGCTGCCTTGATGCACAACGCGCCCGCGTATTCCAACGAGCTGATCGAAGTCTGGTTCGCGCGGGGGCTGGAACTGCGCGAGCAGCGGCTGGATGTGGGCGAGTTCCTTGAAGTCTGCCTGGTCGACGAGGCCGAGCTGGACCGCCTGGCTGCCCGTGGTGAGCTGACCGACGCCAAGACCCTGATCGGCCTGCTGTGGCTGCAGAAATGGCGGGCCGGCCAGTGGACTTTGGACTGGCGCCCTGCACAGGATCCGGGTTCTGAACGATCATCGGGGCCATGAAGGTCCTGAACCTGCGCTGCGAGAACGAGCATGGTTTCGAAGGCTGGTTCACGTCCGAAGAAGACTACCAGGGACAGCTTCAGCGTGGCCTGCTGACCTGCCCCTTGTGCGCCAGTGCCACGATCACCCGGCTGCCCAGTGCGCCCAGGCTGAACATCTCCGGGGCACAGCGGGGCGCCGCCGACGCGCCGTCTGCGGCGGCCCCGCCGGCCCAGCCCGAGCAGGCGTCCCACCACGCCGCACTGCACTCGGCGCTGCAGGCTGCGGTGCGGGAGGTGATGGCCCGTACCGAGGACGTGGGTCCTCGTTTCCCTGAAGAGGCTCGCCGTATCCATTACGGTGAAGCCGAGGCGCGCGGCATCCGTGGCCAAGCCAGTCCCGAGGAGCGCGAAGCCCTGCGGGACGAGGGCATCGAGGTGTACGCGCTACCGGTACCCCTCGGTCCGGACGGTCACACCCACTGACGCGTCCGGCTCAGCGCGCCAGCAGGCGGCCCGGGTTCATCAGGCCCTCGGGGTCCAGCGCCTGCTTGATGGCCCGCATCATGCCGAGCGCGACCGTCGACTTGCGCTGCGCCAGTTCACCCAGCTTGAGCGCGCCAATCCCGTGCTCGGCCGAAAACGAACCGCCACGCGCCATCACCGCGTCGTAGACCTGCCGGTTCAACGCGGCTTCATGCTGCGCCAGGAAGGTGGCGGCAGGCACGCCTTCGGGCGCTTGCAGGTTGTAGTGCAGGTTGCCATCGCCCAGGTGGCCGAAGGTCACCAGCCGGATGCCGGGCACCTGAGCACGCAGAGCGCTGCCCATGGCATGGACGAAACCCGCGATGGCAGACACCGGCAGGGCAATATCGTTCTTGATGTTCAGGCCTTCCTCGGCCTGGGCCAGAGGGATGCTCTCGCGCAGGTGCCACAGGGCCCGTGACTGGGCCAGACTTTCGGCCACCACCGCGTCGTCAACACAAGCCATCTCCAGCGCTTCACCCAGTGTGGCCTCCAGCAGCGTGCGCGCCTGCGCCTCGTCGGCAGCGGCCAACTCCAGCAGCACCACCCAGGGCGCGCCGGGCAGCGGCCGCGGCAGGCCAGGGAAGTGCCGCGACACCAGGTCCAGCGCGAAACGCTCCATGAGCTCGAAGCCGGTGAGACCGGCGTCCAGCCTCTGGCGGGCCAGACGCAGCAGCGCCACTGAGGCCTCGATCGACGGGCAGGCCGCCAAAGCCGTCATCGTGGCGCCAGGACGAGGGTGCAGCTTGAGCGTCGCGGCGGTGATCACGCCCAGTGTGCCTTCGCTGCCGATGAACAGGTCGCGCAGGTCGTAGCCAGTGTTGTCCTTGCGCAGGCCCGCCAGCCCGTCCCACACCTCGCCCTGGGGCGTCACCACCTCCAGACCCAGGCACAGCTCGCGGGCATTGCCATAGCGCAGCACCTGCGTGCCGCCGGCATTGCTGGCCAGGTTGCCGCCGATGGTGCAACTCCCTTCCGCGGCCAGGCTGAGCGGAAACAGCAGGCCGGCGTCGGCGACCACCTGCTGCAGTGTCTGCAGCACGCAGCCGGCCTCCACCGTCACGGTCAGGTTGTCGGCATCGATGCGGCGGACGCGTTGCATCCGGGTCAGGCTCAGCAGCAGCTGCCGGCCGCTGTCGTCGGGCACGCCGCCGCCCACCAGGCCGGTGTTGCCACCCTGGGGCACCAGGCTGGTGGCGTGTTGCCGGCACAGGCGCACCACCGCCGCCACTTCCTCGGTGCTGCCGGGCCGCACCACCGCGAGGGCGCGACCGCGGTAGCGCTTGCGCCAGTCCAGCTCATAGGCCGACAGATCGCCGTCGGCCAGCACCTGGGCGGAGCCCACGACCGCACGCAGCGCGTCCAGCAGGGCGCTCATCCCTGGGCCGTGGCCAGCTTGGCGCGCTGCAGCCGCCAGCGCACCTGCACCGCACAGGCGGCGAACAGCACCAGGCACAGGGCCACCTCGACCATCGCCAGGATCGCGCCCGGCGCCGGCTCACTGGTGGCGCGGACCAGCCCTTCGGCGCAGTACAGCCAGACCAGCAGGCTGACCCAGCGGTAGGTGTAGAGGCGGTGCTTGAGCAGTCCTGCCAGCGGCAGCAGCAGCGGCAGCACCTTGATCACCAAGGTGCGCCGGCCGGTGGGGGCCAGCCACAGCTCCCAGGCCAGGCACAGCGCGATCAGGGCGAGCAGCGCGCCCACCGCCACCCAGCGCGTGATCCGCGTGACTGAATCGACGGGCAGGGACAGGGTGGGCGGCTCGCTCGACATGGGCTGGCATCATAGCGGCCGATGAATGCCACTGATTCAAGTGTCCGCGCCGAGCGGGTGAGCCTGGCGCTGCTGCTGGAGTCGCTGCGCACCTGGCCCTGGTTCGAGACCTTTCGCACCTTGCGGCTGCGCTTCCGGGAGGACCGTCTGGGCCTGACCGCCGGCAGCCTGACCTTCACCACCCTGATCGCCCTGGTGCCGCTGCTGACGGTGATGCTGGCGGTGTTCACGGCCTTCCCGATCTTCAGCCAGTTCCAGGTGGCGCTGCAGAAGTACTTCTTGCAGGCGCTGGTGCCGGACAACATTGCGCGGCCGGTGCTGACCGCCCTGACCCAGTTCGCCAGCAAGGCCAGCCGGGTGGGGGTGGCCGGGCTGATCTTCCTGCTGGTCAGCGCACTGATGCTGATGCTGACGATCGACCGCACCCTCAACGCGATCTGGCGCGTGCGCCAGCCGCGGCCGATCGCCCAGCGCGTGCTGGTCTACTGGGCGGCCCTGACGCTGGGGCCGCTGGTGCTGGGGGTGAGCCTGTCGCTGACCAGCTATGCGCTGTCGGCCTCGAAGGGCCTGGTGGAAGGCCTGCCCGGCGGCGTCGGCCTGGTGCTGGACGTGATCCAGTTCCTGCTGCTGTGGGCCGCCATGGCCGGGCTGTTCCACTACGTGCCGAACACCCATGTGCGCTGGCGCCACGCGCTGGCCGGCGGTGTCTTCGTGGCGCTCGGCTTCGAGCTGGCCAAGTCGCTGCTGGCCTGGTATGTATCGAAGGTGGCAACCTATGCCACGATCTATGGCGCCTTCGCCACCGCGCCGATCTTCCTGCTGTGGATGTTCACCGGATGGGTGATCGTGCTGCTGGGCGCGGTGATCGCCGCCTACGCGCCCAGCCTGCAGATGCGGGTGGTGCGGCAATCGGAGACGCCGGGCCACCGCTTCGTGATCGCGCTGGCGGTGCTGCGCGAGCTGGCAGCGGCGCGCGCCGCAGGACAGGCCGGTCTGACGCTCAGCGCCCTGGCCGGCGTGCTGCGCATCGATCCGCTGCAGATCGAGCCCGAGTTGGACGAGCTGTTCGAGCCCGACTGGGTGGGCCGCCTGGAAGAGGGCGGCGAACAGCGCTACGTGCTGCTGTGCGACCCCGCGCTCACCCCGGCGGCCCCGCTGCTTGACCGCCTGCTGCTGCGCCCCGATGCGCGCGTGGCGGTGTTCCGCGAGCGTGCCGGCCTGCCGCGCATGACGC
>JAFLDI010000058.1 GCA_017302485.1 Burkholderiales bacterium
ACCGCCCTGCCACAGTTGCAGGTTCAGATGGCTGCGCGCCGGCACCAGCGCCAAGGCCGGGGCGCCGTCGTACGAGAAGACCAGCTTGCCCCACTGGATGGCCTCGGTCAGCTCCGGGCCGCACTGGTGCACCTGCCGGCGCAGGTCCTCAGCCAGGTCGCGCAGCGCCGGTGAGAGGAAATCGACCCAACTGGCCACCAGCGCCTTGGTTCGTCCAGCATGCCGCATCGCACGTCTCCGATGCAGGGCCGACGCTTCGGCCCCTCACAGCTCCCTGGCCGCAAACGTATCACAGTCGCGCAGCTGCGCGCCCTCCAGGCCCTTGCGGAACCAGGCCACCCGCTGGCGGCTGCTGCCGTGGGTGAAGGTCTCAGGCACCACGCGGCCCTGGGACTGCTGCTGCAGGGCATCGTCGCCGATGCGGCTGGCGGCGTTCAGTGCTTCCTCGAGATCCCCCTGTTCCAGCCAACGCTGGGCGTCCTGCGACTGGCGGGCCCACAGCCCGGCCAGGCAGTCGGCCTGCAGTTCCACCCGCACCGACATCGCATTGGCCTGCGCCGGACTCTGGCGGCGGCGCATCGCATCGACCTTGTCGGTCACCCCCATCAGGTTCTGCACATGGTGGCCCACCTCGTGCGCAATGACATAGGCCTGGGCGAAATCGCCTGGCGCGCCCAGGCGGCTGCGCAGCGTCTCGTAGAAGGCCAGGTCGATGTAGACCTGCCGGTCGCCGGGACAGTAGAACGGACCCATCGCGGCTTCGCCTCGACCGCAGGCGGTGGGCGTGCTGCCACGGAACAGCACCAGTGTCGGTGGCTCATAGAGCGATCCGGCGGACTTGAACAGACCGCTCCAGACATCCTCGGTGCTGGCCAGCACGGTGGCCACGAAGGCCGCCTCGGTGTCGCCTGCCTTGGGTGGTCCGGCCTGCACCTGGACGGGCGTGTCCTGGCCCGGCATGCCCGTGCCTTCCAGCACCCCCAGCAGGGTCATCGGATTGATGCCCAGCAACCAGCTGGCGAGCAGAGCCACCACGATGGTGCCGACACCCAGACCACGCCCCCCCGCCAGGCGCATCCCCGGGCCTGCCGGGCCGCCCTCACGCCGGTCCTCGATGTGCTCGCTTTGTCGTTGTCCTTGCCAGCGCATATGGCCTGCCTCCTGCTGCTGCGGGCGCGGATGCGTCCCGTGGCGGGCATTCTGCGCAGCCGCAGACCTGGCGCCAAGGGTGGCAGACCCTGCGCCGCAGTGCCGCGGGCCAAGGAAGTCTCGGGCCTGTGCGGCTGGCGCCTCAATCAGGCGAGAAGCTGCCGATGGCCCTCATCCTGCTCATAGGCCTTGAACAGCTGCAGCGCCAGTCGGCGCAGCGGATCGTTGGCGCTGGCGTGCGCGCAGGCGATGCAGTCGAACGCATAGGGGCGGTCGTAGCACATGCGCGCCAACTGGACGGTCTGGCCCTCACCGGCCATCAAGGCCTGAAAGCGCAGCAGCTCGTTCATCGACACGCCGCGGGCCAGTGGAGGCCGCCGCGGCAGCAGCGGCAGGCGACGCAGGGCCGATGGGACCAGGGATGGCCCGGTCGGCTGGCGCGAAGTGGTCTGGGGTTGCATCGCATGCTCCGGCGCGGCATCAGGCCGCATGGCTGCGGATGGTGCGCCAAGGGCTGTCGACACCAAGATCGGAAAAGCCGGGCCAAGGCCCGCCGTCTTCCTGGCCGCGGCCTCAGGACCGTGGCGCCGCGCCCTGCAGGTAGCCGTCCAGCGCCTGGACCCAGGCGTCGGCGCGCAGGTCGGCCTCGGCCAGGCTGAGGATGCGCACGCCAGCGTCGCCCAGCATCTTCAGCGCCGCCTCCTGCGAGCGCTGCTGGTGCAGCTTGCGTCGCAGCCAGACGACTTCGGTGATGCCGACCTGGATGATCGACTGGGTGCAGCGCGGACAGGGGAACTGCGTCGTGTAGATGCGGCTGCCGGTCAGTGGCAGCGTCACGCAGTTGAGGATGGCATTCATCTCGGCGTGCACCACATAGCTGTGGCGCGAGAGGAACGGGTCCTCGTCCTGATCCGACCAGTAGACCGGATCCTGATCGGAGCAGCCGCGCGGCAAGCCGTTGTAGCCCACCCCCAGGATGCGGTGGTCGGCGCTGGCGATGCAGGCGCCGTTGCGCGTACGACCGTCCTTCGAGCGGGCCGAGGCCAGCAGGGCCACGCCCATGAACATCGAATGCCAGTCGATCAGGGCCTTGTTCACGTCATTCACGACCGTCAGCATAGCCCAAGGCCAGGGTACCCTAGGCACATGTCCATCGATGCCGATGCTCCGCCACCCGCCACCGTGCTGATCATGGGCTGCGGCAGCGTCGGCGCCTTTCTGGCGGCACGCTTGCAGGACGCCGGCGCCGTGATGCACTGCGTGGGCCGCGGCCGCATGCTGGCCACCCTGCGTCAATGCGGCCTGCACGCCACCGACATCGACGGCCCGCGGGTCGACCTGCCTGCCGAGGCGCTGCATCTGCATGAGCGCCCGCCGTCTGGCCTGTTGCCCGACCTGACCCTGTTGACGGTCAAGTGCGGCGCCACCACCGAGGCTGCCCGCGAACTGGCCCGTCGCCTGCCAGCCGGCTCATCGGTGCTGAGCCTGCAGAACGGCATCGATCAGGCCGCCGTGGCGCGTGCCGTGGCCCCCGGACTGGACTGGTTCACCGGCATGGTGCCTTTCAATGTGGCCGAACTCGGTCCTGGGCACCTGCACCGAGGCACCTCGGGGCGGCTGGCCGTCGACGACGCGCCGGTACTGCGCCGCCTGGCCGGCGTGTTCGAGCGGGCCGGCCTGCCACTGTCGCTGCAGGCCGACATGCGCGCCGTCCAGTGGGGCAAGCTGCTGCTGAACCTCAACAACCCGGTCAATGCGCTGTCCGGCCTGCCGCTGCGGGCGCAACTGCTCCACCGGGGTTACCGGCGCATCCTCGCCGCCTTGCAACGCGAGGCCCTGGCGGCCATGAGCGCGGCGGGCATCACGCCAGCCCGCCTGACGCCGCTGCCGCCACAACGCCTGCCCGCGCTGCTGGAGGCACCCGACTGGCTGTTCGGAGTGTTGGCGCGGCGCATGCTGCGGATGGACGACCAGGCCCGCTCCAGCATGGCCGATGACCTGTCGCATGGCCGGCGCACCGAGATCGACGAGCTGTGCGGCGCGGTCGTTCGCCTCGGCCAGGCCCATGGCGTGCCCACGCCACTCAACGCCCGCCTGATGGATCTGGTCGGCCACTGGCCACCACCGGACCAGAGGCCGTCGGCCGAGGCCTTGTCGCGGGCGCTGAGCGCACCGCCCACAAACCCGGCCTGACCGGCTACGATGCACAGGGTCGCCCTGACGACCCGAGGAGACAACGATGCCCTCTCCCTTCCGCCCCGCCACCGAACTGCTGGTGCAGTACGCACGCCTGCACCGCGATCGTCGCAACATCCTGACGCATGCCGTAGGCATTCCGCTGGTGGTGTTCGCGCTGGGCGTGCTGCTGGGCCGGCCGCGCTGGGACAGCGGCTGGACACCGGCCTGGGCCTTGTGGTGCCTCACTGCGCCGTGGTATCTGTCGCGCGGCCAGATCGGCCTGGGCGTGGCCGCCACGGTCCTCAACGCAGCGCTGCTGGCCTTGGCCACCCCCCTGGCCGCCTCCGAGGCCTGGCTGCTGGTCGGTCTGGGCGCCTTGCTGTCTGGCTGGACGGCCCAATGGGCCGGCCACTACTACGAGGGCCGCCGCTCGGATGCGGTGGACGATCTGACGCGGCTGCTGGTCGGCCCGCTGTTCGTGGCCGCCGAGGCGCTGTTCGCACTGGGCCGCTGCCGACCGCTGCGCGAGCAGATCGAGCGCGCCGCCGGGCCGACCCGGCTGCGCGACTTGACAGTGCCGGCCTGAGCGGCCTGCGTCAGGTGCCCTTGGACACCGTGATCGTCGGGAACTTCGACGAATAGTCCTTGGCCTTCTTGGCCACCGCCACCGCCACCTGGCGGGCCACTGACCTGTAAATGCCGGCGATCTCGCCATCCGGGTCGGCCACCACGGTCGGTCGACCGCTGTCGGCCTGCTCGCGGATCGACAGGTTCAGTGGCAACGCACCCAGGTAGGGCATGTTGAAATCCTGCGACATCTTCATGCCGCCGCCCTGGCCGAAGATGTGCTCGGTATGGCCGCAATTGGGACAGCAGTAGACCGCCATGTTCTCGACCACGCCGATGATGGGCACGCCCACCTTCTCGAACATGCTGACACCCTTGCGCGCATCCAGCAGCGCAATGTCCTGCGGCGTGGTGACGATCACCGCGCCGGTCAGCGGCACGCGCTGGCTGAGCGTGAGCTGGATGTCGCCGGTGCCCGGCGGCATGTCGACCAGCAGATAGTCCAGGTCCTGCCAATTGGTCTGGCGCAGCAACTGGTCCAGCGCCTGGGTGGCCATCGGGCCGCGCCAGATCATCGCCTGGTCGGGCTCGACCACGAAGCCGATCGACATCACCTGCACGCCGTGGCCGATCAGCGGCTCCATCGACTTGCCGTCGACACTCTCGGGCCGCCCATCGATGCCCATCATCATGGGCTGGCTGGGACCGTAGATGTCGGCGTCCAGAATGCCCACACGGGCGCCCTCGGCGGCCAGCGCCAGCGCCAGGTTGACAGTGGTGGTGCTCTTGCCGACGCCGCCCTTGCCGGAGGCGATCGCGATGATGTTCTTGACACCCGGCAGCAGGGGCACGCCGCGCTGCACCGAGTGGGCGGTCACCTTGAAGCCCAGGTTGGCGCTGACGTTGCCCACGCCTGGCACCGAGCGTGCGGCGGCGATCAGGGCCTGGCGCAGCACCGGGATCTGGCTGGCCGCAGGGTAGCCCAGCTCCACATCGAAAGACACATCGCTGCCGTCGATGCGCAGATTCTTCAGCTGCCGGGTGCTGACCAGGTCTTGCTGGGTGTTGGGATCGACGACAGTCTGCAGCGCAGCGAGCAGGGCGGATTCGGTCAGGGCCATGAAAAGTACCAAGCGGGTGGGTAGGACGCGGCGCAGTCTAGCCCAGGGGCGATACCCCGACCTGCTTCGGGCCCACCGAAGCCGCCTCCGTCAGCCGTCGCTGTCCTCGCAGGCGCGCCGCAGATCACCCAGCGGGTCGTCCACGCGGCAGGCTCGGTCCAGGTCGTAGGCACGGCGGATGCGGTCGATGCGAAAGGTCCGGTCCTTGCCGCGCGTCTCACAGTGGGCCAGGATCTGCTGGCGCGGGCCGCGCTCCAGCAGATGCGAGATCTGCACCGTCCTGACGCTGAGTTCTCCACCCTGGGTTTCGTAGTGGATGCGCCAGCGCGCCTGCAACGGCCGCGCGCCGGCAGGCGGCAGGCGGGGGTCGTCGTCGTCGCTGTGATCGGGCGGCTGATTCACTGGGCAGTCAGGAAAGCACGGGTCGGCACAGGATGGGCTGGCACCCATCGCCTTGAAGCAGGCTGGGATGCTAGCGCCACACTGACCGAGGCCGCCCCCCGATCGTGGGGGGGTGGCCTCAGGTGCTGATTCCAGGCACCCCCAGGGCCGGGCTGCGCCCAGCCCGCCCCCCCGAGGGGGTCAAGTCGTCTTGGGGCGGCCCTGCGACGACTTGCGAGCACCCCCAGGGCCGGGCTGCGCCCAGCCCGCCCCCCGGAGGGGGTCAAGTCGTCTTGGGGCGGCCCTGCGACGACTTGAGGGCCTGCGCTGCCAGCAGCAAACGCTCCGGCGTGGCCGGACTGACCAGCGGCACCGGCGTGGTCCCCGGCTTCACCGCGCCCACCGCGTCCTTCAGCGCAAAGAACACGCTCAGTCCCAGCATCAGCGGCGGCTCACCGGTGGCCTTGATGTTGAAGGGCGTGGGCTTGATGTTGCGGCCGTCGAACAGGTGGACGTTGAATTGCTCGGGGATGTCCGAGGCGACCGGGATCTTGTAGGTGCTCGGACCGTGGGTGAGCAGCTTGCCCTTGGCGTCCCACAGGCACTCCTCCATCGTCAGCCAGCCCATGCCCTGCACGAAGCCGCCCTCGATCTGGCCGCGGTCGATCGCCGGGTTGATCGAGCGGCCGACGTCGTGGACCATGTCGGCGCGCAGCAGGCGCCATTCGCCGGTCAGCAGGTCGAGCTCGACCTCGCTGACCGAGGCGCCGTAGCAGTAGTAGTAGAAGGCCCGGCCCTGCAGCTTCATCGGGTCGTAGCCGATCTCGGGCGTGCGGTAGAAGCCGGTCTGGGACAGGCCCACGCGCGCGGCCCAGGCCTTGTTGGCCAGGCTCTTGAAGTCCAGGAACTGGCCCGCCGGGCTGCTGACGCCGTCGCCCCCGAACACCACCTGCTCCGCCGTGCACCCCAGGGCCTCGGCCGCCACCGGCGCCAGCCGGGCGCGCAGCTGCTCGCAGGCGTTGCGGGTGGCCGCGCCGTTGAGGTCGAAGCCGCTGGACGCCGCCGTGGCCGACGCATTGGGCACCTTCAGCGTGTCGGTGGCGGTGACGCGCACCCGGCGGACGCTGATGCCCAGCTCATCGGCAGCCAGCTGGGCGATCTTGGTGTTCAGGCCCTGCCCCATTTCGGTGCCGCCGTGGTTCACCGCCACCGAGCCGTCGTTGAAGATATTGACCAGCGCACCAGCCTGGTTCAGCAGCGTGGCGGTGAAGCTGATGCCGAACTTGAGCGGCATCAAGGCCAGGCCGCGTTTGACGGTCTTGTGCGTGGCGTTGAAGGCCGCCACTTCGGCGCGCCGCGCCGCATAGTCGGCCTTGGCCTCAACCTCGGCGATCACCTGGTCGCCCACCCAGTCCTCGATCTGCTGGCCGTACTGCGTGGTCAGCGTGGCCGGGTCGGCGCTGGCGTGGTAGAGATTGGCGCGCCGCACCTCGAGCGGGTCCTTGCCCAGGTGGCGGGCGATCTCGTCCATCACGGTCTCGATCGCGAACATGCCCTGCGGACCGCCGAAGCCGCGGAAAGCGGTGCTGCTCTGGGTGTGGGTGCGGCAGCGGTGGCCCACCACATGGACATTGGGCAGGTAGTAGGTGTTGTCGATGTGCAGCAGCGCGCGGTCGTTGACCGGGCCCGAATAGTCCATCGTCGGGCCGCAGCGCGAGGCCAGCATCAGATCCAGCCCCAGCACCCGGCCGGCGTCGTCGAAGCCGACGTCGTAGTCGATGCGGAAGTCATGGCGCTTGCCGGTGATCAGCATGTCGTCGTCGCGGCAGGCGCGCAGCTTGACCGGCTTGTTCAGCAGGGCGGCGGCCAGCGCCGCGCTCTGCGAGAAGATGCTGGCATTGCCTTCCTTGCCGCCAAAGCCGCCGCCCATGCGCCGGCAGATCACCTCGACGTCCTTGGTCTGCAGGTTCAGCGCCGCGGCGGCCTCCTTCTGGTTGCCCTCCGGGTGCTGGCTGCTGGTGTAGATCGTCAGCTGGCCGTCCTCGCGCGGCACCGCGTAGCTGACCTGGCCTTCCAGGTAGAACTGCTCCTGCTGGCCGGTGCGGGTGCTGCCTGAGAGCCGGTGCGGCGCGGCGGCCAGAGCGGCCGCAGCGTCACCGCGCACCACGGTCTTGCTGGGCATGACCCAGCTCTGGGCGTCCAGCGCCTGCTCGATCGTCAGGATGGCGGGCAGCTCTTCATAGGACAGCTTGGCCTTGCGGGCCGCTTCGCGGGCGTAGACCATCTCGCGCGCCACCACCACCGCCACCGGCTGGCCCAGGTAGTTCAGCTCGCCCGGGCACAGGAAGGGGTCGTCATGGACGATCGGGCCGCAGTTGTTCTCGCCGGGAATGTCCTCGGCGGTGAAGACCGCCACCACACCGTGCTCGGCCAGCAGCGCGGCCTTGTCGACACCGTTGTTCGGCCCCGTCAGCCGGCCATGCGCGACTGGCGAGGTGACCAACGCGGCGTAGAGCGTGCCGCGCAGCTCGGGGATGTCGTCGGTGAAGGTGGCCTCGCCGCTGACATGCAGCACCGCCGACTCATGCGCCACCTCCTTGCCGGAGAACGGGCCGGTGGCGGCGGGCAGCAGCGACTTCAGGGATTCAGGTGCGTTCATGCCAGGGCTGCCTCTTCGTTGCCGATGAATCGGAGGACCAGGTTGCGGGCCACCAGCGAACGGTAGGCCCAGGTGCCGCGCAGGCCATCGCGTGCCGTGAAGGCCGTCGCCACCGCGGTATCGACCTCGGCCGCGTTGACGCTCGAGGGCTCCCGGCCCTCCAGCAGGGTCTCGAGCACCGGCACGCGTTGTGGGAAGGGCGTCACGCCGTTCACCGCCAGGCGCAGGCCATGCAGGCGGCCATCCGTCAGCGTGTAGCGCGCCGCGGCGCAGATTGCCGAGATGTCCTGGTCGAAGCGCTTGCTCACCTTGTGCGCGACGAACACCTCGCCGCCCTGGCGGCGCGGGATCTCCACCGCCTCGATCAGCTCGTCGGGCAGCAGGACGTTGCGCTTCATACCGGTGTAGAACGCGTCCATCGCGACGCGGCGGATGGCGCCCGCGCGGCGCAACACCAGCGTGGCACCCAGCGCCATCAGGCAGGGCATGGCATCGCCGATCGGCGAGCCGTTGGCGATGTTGCCGGCCAGCGTGGCGGTGGAGCGGATCGGCGGCGAGCCGAAGCGGCGCAGCACCTCGGCGAAATCGGGCCAGTCGGCCCTGACCAGGTCCAGCACCCGCTCCAGCGACACCATGGCGCCCACGCGCCAGTGGGTGGCGGTGGTCTGCACCTGCTGCAGCTCGGACACGTTGCCCAGGTAGACGATGTGCTCGGGGCGGTGGAACTGCTTGTTGACCTGCAGGCCGATCTCGGTGGAGCCGGCCAGCAGCGTGGCCCCCGGCGCGTCCTGCAGCGCCTTGTCCAGCTCGGCCAGATTGGCCGGCGAGCTGAAGCTGCTGCCCTTGCGGGTACGCACCACCGGCTGCACCAGCAGCTCGCCATCCAGCGAGTAGGTGGGCGTGGCGTCGCGGCGGATCTGGCGCAGCAGCGGCAGGTCGGCGCGGTCGTCGAGCTTCAGCGCCGCCGCACCGGCGGTGCTGGCTTCCAGCGCGGCATCGACGATCGGCCGGTAACCGGTGCAGCGACACAGGTTGCCCTGCAGCGCGTCGTTCACCTGCTGCCGGCTGGGCGTGGGCAGCACCTGCATCAGGCCGGCCAGGCTCATCGCGATGCCCGGCGTGCAGAAGCCGCACTGCGTGCCATGGCAGCTGACCAGCGCCTGCTGCACCGGGTGCAGCGTGCCGTCGGCCTGCTTCAGGCTCTCCACGGTCTTCAGGCTCTTGCCGTCCAGCGTGGGCAGCAACTGCATGCAGCTGTTGACGGCGATGTAGTCCACCGCGTCTGCCTGGGCATTGAGCGTGCCCACCAGCACCGTGCAGGCACCGCAGTCGCCTTCGGCGCAGCCTTCCTTGGTGCCGCTGCGATGCTGATGCTCGCGCAGGAAGTCGAGCACGGTGGTGGTGCGTCGCAGGCCCTGGGCCTCGACGATGCGGCCGTCGATGACGACCCGGACGGTGTTGGTGGCCTGCGACATGCAGCGGCTCCGGAGCAAAGAGGAATCAACCATCAATTATCCCGTGGCCCGTCCAGCGACGGGCAACAGCCCCGGGTGAACACCGAGACATCCTTGACACGGGCACGATTCCTGCTGGTCATCCGTGGTTGACAATGCGAGCGGGCCGCCCCGCCCGCCACCGCAAAATCCTGGAGAGTTCCCGCCATGTCCCTTGCCCGCCGCTCGATCCTTGCCCTTGCTGCGACCGCCAGCCTGCTCGGCGCCGCCCTGCCCGCCGCTGCCCAGGAAACCGCCGTCAAGTTCCAGCTCGACTGGCGTTTCGAGGGCCCCAGCGCCTTCTTCCTGCTACCGGTCGCCAAGGGCCAGTTCAAGGCCGAGAAGCTCAACGTGACGGTGGACGCCGGCAACGGCTCGGGCAACGCCGTCAACCGCGTCGCCTCGGGCACCTACGACATGGGCTTCGCCGACCTGTCGGCCCTGATGGAATTCCACGCCAACAACCCCACCGCCCCGAACAAGCCGGTGGCGGTGATGATGGTCTACAACAACACGCCGGCCGCGGTGTTCGCGCTGAAGAAGAGCGGCATCAAGACCCCCGCCGACCTGGCCGGCAAGAAGCTCGGCGCACCGGTGTTCGACGCCGGCCGCCGTGCCTTCCCGATCTTCCAGAAGGCCAACAGCATCGGCAAGGTCGAGTGGGTCTCGATGGACCCGCCGCTGCGCGAGACCATGCTGGCCAAGGGCGATGTCGACGCGATCACCGGCTTCTACTTCACCAGCCTGCTGAACCTGGAGGCCCGTGGCATCAAGGCCGAGGACGTCAACGTGATGATGTACCCGGCCCACGGCGTCAAGCTGTACGGCAACGTGATCATCGCCGGCGAGGAATTCCTCAAGAAGAACCCGGAAGCCGTCAAGGCCTTCCTGCGCGCCTTCACCAAGGGTGCCAAGGAGGTGATCGCCAACCCGAAGGCCGCCATCGCGGTGGTCAAGGAGCGCGACGGCATCATCAACGCCGATCTGGAGGAGAAGCGCCTGAAGCTGGCGATCGACTCCTCGGTGGCCACCGCCGACGCCAAGGCCGAGACCTTCGGCGACATCAGCAAGCCGCGCCTGGCGCTGATGGCCAGCCAGGTGGCCGACGCTTTCCAGACCAAGGGCCGCATCAACCCGGACGCGGTCTGGAACGGCAGCTTCCTGCCCGCGGCCGCCGAGCGCAACATCTTCGCCAAGAAGTGAGCTGATGGCCTTCGTCGACTTCAACGGGGTCTGGCTCGCCTACAACGACGAGCTGCTGGCCCAGGGCCACTACGCGGTCGAGGACATCCATCTGCAGGTCGACGAGGGCGAGTTCATCGCCATCGTCGGGCCCTCGGGCTGCGGCAAGTCGACCTTCATGAAGCTGGCCACCGGCCTGAAGCGGCCCAGCCAAGGCACGGTGATCATCGGCGGCAAGGAAGTGACCGGGCCGCTGAAGATCACCGGCATGGCCTTCCAGGCCCCCAGCCTGCTGCCCTGGCGCACCACGGTGGCCAACGTCATGCTGCCGCTGGAGATCGTCGAACCCTACCGCAGCAGCTTCAAGCAGAAGAAAGCCGAGTACGAGGCCAAGGCCCGCGCCCTGCTGCAAAGCGTGGGCCTGGGCGGCTACGAGGACAAGTTCCCCTGGCAGCTCTCCGGCGGCATGCAGCAGCGCGCCAGCATCTGCCGCGCGCTGATCCACGAGCCGAAGATGCTGCTGCTCGACGAGCCCTTCGGTGCCCTCGATGCCTTCACCCGCGAGGAGCTGTGGTGCACGCTGCGCGACCTGCAGGCGGCGCAGAAGTTCAACGTCATCCTGGTCACCCATGACCTGCGCGAAAGCGTCTTCCTGGCCGACACCGTCTATGTGATGAGCAAGAGCCCCGGGCGCATGGTGGTGCGCCGCCAGATCGACCTGCCTCGCCCGCGCGACCTGGAGATCACCTACACCCCGGCCTTCACCGACATCGTCCACGAGCTGCGCGGCCACATCGGCGCGATGCGCCGCACCGGCAGCGAGGTGGCGCAATGAGCAGCAAGCGCCTCGAAGCCTGGTCGCCCTGGCTGCTGCTGGTGCTGATCCTGCTGGTCTGGCAGGGCATCTGCAGCGCCTTCAACGTCAGTGAGTTCATCTTCCCCAGCCCGGCGCGCATCTGGGAGCAACTGCTGGAATACAAGGAGGTCATCGCCGGCCACGCCTGGCGCACCTTCTGGGTGACGATGGCGGGCTTCGCGATCGCCATCGTGGTGGGCGTGCTGCTGGGCTTCCTGATCGGCAGCTCGCGCATGGCCTACACCGCCTTCTACCCGCTGATGACCGGCTTCAACGCGCTGCCCAAGGCGGCCTTCGTGCCGGTGCTGGTGGTGTGGTTCGGCATCGGCATCGGGCCGGCCATCCTGACCGCCTTCCTGATCAGCTTCTTCCCGATCACCGTCAACATCGCCACCGGCCTGGCCACGCTCGAGCCCGAACTGGAGGACGTGCTGCGCGTGCTCGGCGCCAGCCGCTGGGACGTGCTCACCAAGGTCGGCCTGCCGCGCTCCATGCCCTACTTCTTCGGTTCGCTGAAGGTGGCGATCACCTTGGCCTTCGTCGGCACCACGGTGTCCGAAATGCAGGCCTCCAACGAAGGCATCGGCTACCTGCTGGTCAGTGCCGGCAGCGCGATGCAGATGGGGCTGGCCTTCGCCGGCCTGGTGGTGGTGGGCGCCATGGCCATGGCCATGTACGAGCTCTTCAGCTGGATCGAGAAGCACACCACGGCCTGGGCGCACCGCGGCTCGCAGTCCCACTGAGGTCTTGGGCACAATCGCGCCCATGGACCTGCGCGACGCCGACCCTGCCCTTTACGCCTGGCAACAGTACTGTCTGGATGAAGCCCTGGACCTGGTGGATCGGGTCCTGTTCGACGGCAGCGCCCGCACCCAGCCTGGCCTGCGCCCGGCCTGGCAGGCCCAGTTGCGCGAGGCCCTGCTGCAGCCCCGCCGGGCGGGGCTGAACACCGCCTTCGGCGGGGTCGTTGTCGACACCTTGAGCGGCGTCTCGCTGGTTTCGGACGACGAAGTCACCGAGTCGATCCAGCTGCGCGGCATCGTTCAGGCCATCGAGCACGAGGCCGAGTTTGCCCTGCGCACCCTGGCAGCCCTGGCACTGCGCTGGTACCGCGAGACCGACGCGCTGGGCTATCCCAGCCCGGTGCTGCTGGAGGCCGCTACGCTGACCGAAACGCTGGACAGGGCCCTGCACGCGGCCGTGCCATCCGCCGGGCGCCGGCGCGACCTGCTCCTGGAATTGCGTCCCGCGATGGCGCGTGAGGCCACCCGCTCCTACGAGCGCCAATGCGCTTGGCTGCAAAGCACCGGTGCGCGTGC
>JAFLDI010000059.1 GCA_017302485.1 Burkholderiales bacterium
AATACCTCAACACCGCGTACACCTCGGCCAAACACCTGCTGCGCATCATCGACGATATCCTCGACTACTCGAAGATCGAGGCCAACAAGCTGGAGCTGGAAAACGTCGGCATCAACCTCAAGGAGGTGGTCGACTCGGTGGTGCGCCTGATGGAGAAGGCGGCGGATGCCAAGGGCCTGAAGCTGGCGGGGGCTTTCGATCCGAATGTCCGCCTGGCCTGCCGTGGCGACTCGGTGCGCCTGCGCCAGGTACTTTCCAACCTGGTCAGCAATGCGATCAAGTTCACCGACAAGGGCTCGGTGCAGATTCAGGTGAGCAAGCGCGGAGAGACGCGCACCACCAGCGAGACCCGGTTTGCCGTGCGCGACACCGGCGTCGGCATCCCGCCGGAGAAGGCGGAACGGCTGTTCCAGCCGTTCTCCCAGGCGGATACCTCGACCACCCGCAATTATGGCGGCACCGGCCTGGGCCTGGTGATCTGCAAGCGCATCGTGGAACTGATGGGCGGCAAGATCGGGCTCAAGAGCGAGGTCGGCAAGGGCTCGGTGTTCTGGTTCAGCGCGCCGTTCCAGAAAGCCATCGGCGACGTCAGCGCCAACCGTCGCGACCTGTCCGGATCGCGCGCACTGATTGTCAGCGCCGACGCCCGGCTGACCCAGCGCCTGACCAGCTACTGCCAGAACTGGAGCATCAGCCAGATCGCGACCAATACCGCGGCCGATGCGCTGAGCAAGCTCAAGTCCTCCGCCACGCTGGGCGAGAACTGGGCCTTCGACCTGGTGCTGGTGGACGTCGGCAGCATGCGCCCGACAGCGGCCGCGCTGGCCAGGAATGTGAGCCGCGAGCCGGCGCTGGAACGCATCCGCATGGTCTTCGTCGAAGGCGACGAGCCGAATCCGGCGGAACTGCAGGTGGAGGCGCATCGCGGCGCCGTATTGAAGCGGCAGTTCAGCGAGTCCGAGCTGCAGGCGCTACTCAACAAGTTGCTGCAGGTGGAGTCGGGCAGCGAGCGGCGCTTCAGCCTGCTCGACGAGGCTGCCCGGCTGGGCGTTGTGGATGACCGCAGTGCCGCCGCCGCGCGTCCGGCCGCGGAGGACGTGGAACCTGCGGTCCAGGCCAAGCTGGCCGGGCACGCGCTGCTGGTCGAGGACAATCCGGTCAACCGCCAGGTCGCGCAGCGCCTGCTGAGTCTCATCGGCATCACCTTCGACATTGCCGAGAACGGCAAGGAAGGCTTCGAGATGATGGGGCGCGGCGCCTACGACGTCGTGCTGATGGACTGCCAGATGCCGGTGATGGATGGCTACACCGCCACCCGCTCGCGACGCACGCTGGAACAGGAGCGCGGCATGCCGCGCATCCCGATCATTGCGATGACCGCCAATGCGATGGCCGGTGACCGCGAGAAGTGCCTCGCGTCCGGCATGGACGACTACATGTCCAAGCCGCTCAACCGCGGCTTGCTGGAACAGACCATCCGCAAGTGGATGCCGAAGAACCGCAAGGTCGAGGCGCCGCCGGCGCAGCCGCCAGCCCCGGAAGCCGAGAAGCTGCACTCGGCCGTGCGCCAGACCGAGCCGGTCAAGTTGTCGCCATCCACTCCGGCGATCAACGAAAGCATCGTCAACGAGTTGATCGACGTGATGGGCAGCGAATTCACCTCGCTGGTCAAGGTCTACCTGGAGGACACGCCAAAGAACCTCGGCATCCTGGTGGCTGCCGCCGAGCGCGGCGACGTGCAGGCGATGATCGCTCCAGCTCATTCGCTGAAGTCGACCAGCGCCAATCTCGGCGCCATGGCTCTGTCGGATCTGGCCAAGTTGATCGAGCACGGCGCCCGCGCCGGCACCCTGCGCGATTCCATCGGAATGGCGCGTCAGGCCGGCACCGAGTTCCGGCGTGCCGCCGAGGAACTGCAGCGGCTGCTGCAGAATGCGGGCGTCTGAGAAGCGGTTGTCGATTGCTGGTTATCGGTTGTTGGCGACAAGAGTCGGCGGGCCGAGGGCCCGTGGGAGTTCCGGTCGCCCCTGGCGGTGCGCTTATTCGCGCATCGAACTGGAGGGCACGAGGGCACGCAAGAGCCGGTTCGGTGCGAAAGTGCGCCTTTGCGCGCCCTCGTGTCCTCCGGATTTTTCCCTTTATAAATCAATGTATTACGGATTTTTAGGTGGGACCGGCTTCAGCCGCGATCTTTTCCGGGCGGCTGGTGGGAAGATCGCCGACAGAGTCGGCTCCCACAGGAGTGCCGGCATGCGAGTTTCGCTGCCAACAACCAACAACCAACAACCAACAACCGCTCTCAGCCCCTGGGCCCGAATAGCGCCGACCCCACGCGCACCATCGTCGCGCCCTCGGCCAGGGCGAGTTCGAAGTCATCGCTCATGCCCATCGACAGGGTGTCGATGCCGGGGTGGCGTTGCTTCAGCGCCTGGAACATGGCGTGCAGTGCCCGGAAGCCGGCGCGACGTTGGTCTGGATTCGGCCAGGGCTTTGGAATCGACATCAGGCCGCGCAGGCGCAGGCGCGGTTGGCGCGCGACCGCGTCGGCCAGGGCGTCGATGTCGGCCGGATGGGCGCCGGACTTGCTGTCTTCATCGTCCAGGTTGACTTGCACCAGTACGTTGAGCGGCGCGCGTCCGTCTGGCCGGTGGCGCGCGAGCAGGGGGATCAACTTGGCGCGGTCCAGGGTCTGCATCCAGTCGAAGTGTTCGGCCACCTCGCGGCATTTGTTCGATTGCAGCGGCCCGATCAAATGCCATTCGATGGCGCAATCCGCCAGTTCCGTCATCTTGGCGAGTGCCTCCTGCACATAGTTCTCGCCGAACACGGTCTGCCCCGCCGCATGCATCGCGCGCACGCGCGCCGCGGGCTGGGTCTTGCTGACCGCCACCAGTGTCGCCGTTCGCCCCTGCGCGACCGCGGCAATGCGCTGGCGGATCGATGCAAGGCGCTGGGCCGCTGCGTCAGGCATGGTCGGAAACTCTGGCCGAGGAGTCGCTCGATACTGCGGTTCGATTGGCCGAAGTCAACCGCTGATGCAGCCGACGTGGCTATACTCGATCGGCATCCGAGCGTGGCAAGGGGGACTCATGGATATCGCCGAGTTATTGGCCTTCAGCGTCAAGAACAAGGCCTCCGACCTGCACCTGTCGGCCGGCCTGCCGCCGATGATCCGCGTGCATGGCGACGTGCGGCGCATCAACATCGACCCGCTGACGCACAAGCAGGTGCACGCCATGGTGTACGACATCATGAACGACACCCAGCGCAAGACCTACGAGGACACGCTGGAGTGCGACTTCAGCTTCGAGGTCCAGGGCCTGGCGCGTTTCCGCGTCAATGCCTTCCACCAGCAGCGCGGTGCCTCGGCGGTGTTCCGCACCATCCCGTCGAAGATCCAGACGCTGCAGCAGCTCAACTGCCCCGCCGTGTTTGCCGACCTGGCGCTCAAGCCGCGGGGTCTGGTGCTGGTCACCGGCCCCACCGGCTCGGGCAAGTCGACCACGCTGGCCGCCATGGTCGATCACCTCAACGAGAGCGAGTACGGCCACATCCTGACGCTGGAAGACCCGATCGAGTTCGTCCACGAGAGCAAGAAGTGCCTGGTCAACCAGCGCGAGGTGGGCCCGCACACGCTGAGCTTCTCCAACGCCTTGCGCGCTGCGCTGCGCGAAGACCCCGACGCCATCCTGGTGGGCGAGCTGCGCGACCTCGAAACCATCCGCCTGGCCCTGACCGCCGCCGAGACCGGCCACCTGGTCTTCGGCACCCTGCACACCTCCAGCGCCGCCAAGACCGTGGACCGCGTGGTCGATGTCTTCCCGGCCGCCGAGAAGGACATGGTGCGCGCCATGCTGTCCGAGTCGCTGGTGGCCGTCATCTCGCAGACCCTGTGCAAGACCAAGGACGGCAACGGCCGCGTCGCTGCCCACGAGATCATGCTGGGCACCGCCGCCATCCGCAACCTGATCCGAGAGAACAAGCTGGCCCAGATGTACTCGGCCATCCAGACCGGCCAGAACGTCGGCATGCAGACCCTCGACCAGTGCCTGGCCGACCTGCTGCGTCGCAACCAGATCTCGGCCGCCGAGGCACGCACCCGGGCGCGCTTCCCCGAGAATTTCCCAGGCTGACCCACCGTGCTCGACATCCTCAAGCGCCTCTTCGGCAAGACCCCGTCGGCCGGTACGGCGCGCCCCGACGACCAGGGCTTCTACGCCACCCAGTTCGTCGAGCGCCATGCCGACACCCAGCTCTATGTGCACTGGGCGCAGCGCGCCCCCGACCTGAAGGCCGAGCCGTACGACAGCGCGCTGGGCGTGCTGGCCCTGGTGCGCCTGCTGGGTGCCGACCGTCAACTCGCCGATCTGGGCACCGAACAGCTGTCGGTGATGGGCGGCTACCTGGACTATGTGCAGATCGAAGCCGGCAAGCTGATCATCGGCCAGGACGAGCAGGGCGACTTCATGATGGTCGTGCTGCACGGCACGCTGGTCGAGACCCGGCTGCAGCCCTCCGGCGAGCGCATCCGCCTGGGTGAGGCCCGGGCCGGCGACCTGCTCGGCGAGTTCAGCGCGCTGGACAGCGAGACCCGTGTGTCCTCGTGGACCGCGGCATCGCCCGTCACGCTGGCGGTGATCAGTGCCTCCACATTGGAGCGCATGACCCAGGAAGACCCGCGCCTGGCCGCCGCCTTGCTGACCTGGCTGGGCAAACGCGTCTCGCGCCGCCTGCGCCAGGCCAATGCCCGCCTGGGCGCCCAGCTGACCCGCGGCACGGCTGACTGAGCATCACACGGAGACTTGTCATGGAACGCGACCAGGCCTCGAAATTCATCAACGACCTGCTGCGCCTGCTGGTCACCCGCAACGGCTCGGACCTGTTCCTGACCGCCGATTTTCCGCCCGCCATCAAGGTCGATGGCAAGGTGGCCAAGGTCTCGCCGCAGCCGCTCACCGGCTCCCACACCGTGGCGCTGGCGCGGGCCATCATGAACGACAAGCAGGCGGCCGATTTCGAGCGCACCAAGGAGTGCAACTTCGCGATCTCGCCGCAAGGCATCGGGCGCTTCCGGGTCAGCACCTTCATGCAGCAGGGCCATGTGGGCATGGTGCTGCGCACGATTCCCGCCCACATTCCCTCGGTCGACGAACTGGGCCTGCCGAAGATTCTCAAGGACATCGGCATGACCAAGCGCGGCCTGGTGATCCTGGTGGGCGGCACTGGCTCGGGCAAGAGCACGTCACTGGCGGCGATGATCGACTGGCGCAACGAGAACGCCCACGACCACATCATCACGGTGGAAGACCCGGTGGAGTTCGTGCACCCGCACAAGAACTGCATCGTCACCCAGCGCGAGATCGGCATCGACACCGACGACTGGGATGTGGCACTGAAGAACTCGCTGCGCCAGGCGCCCGACGTGATCCTGATGGGCGAGATCCGCGACCGCAAGACCATGGAGCTGGCGATCGCCTTCGCCGAGACCGGCCACCTGTGCATGGCCACACTGCACGCCAACAGCGCCAACCAGGCGCTCGACCGGATCATCAACTTCTTCCCCGAGGAGCGCCGCGATCAGTTGCTGATGGACGTGTCGCTGAACCTCAAGGGCCTGGTTTCGCAGCGACTGATCCCGCGCCAGGAGGGCAAGGGTCGCGTCGCCGCGGTCGAGATCATGCTCAACACGCCGCTGATGGCCGACCTGATCTTCAAGGGCCAGGTGGGCGAGATCAAGGAGCTGATGAAACGCTCGCGCGAACACGGCATGCAGACCTTCGACCAGGCCTTGTTCGACCTCTACGAGTCGCACGCCATCACCTACGAGGACGCCCTGCGCAACGCCGACTCGGTCAACGATCTGCGCCTGCAGATCAAGCTCGACAGCAAGCGCGCCCGCGTGACCGACCTGTCGGCGGGCACCGAGCACCTGCAGATCATCTGAAGACATGAGCAAGACCTATGAGCCGGTGACCCCACACCGAGTGGCCTTCCTGGGCCTGGGCGTGATGGGCGCACCGATGGCCGGCCACCTGCAGCGCGCCGGCCACCAGGTGACGGTCTACAACCGCACCACCGCCAAGGCCCAGGCCTGGGCCGCCGAGCACGGCGGTGACTGGGCGCCCACGCCGCGCCAGGCCGCCCAGGGGGCGCAGATCGTCTTTGCCTGCGTGGGCAACGACGACGACCTGCGCTCGGTCGTGCTGGGTGCCGACGGCGCCTTCAGCGGCATGGCGCCTGGCGCCATGTTCGTCGACCACACCACCGCGTCGGCCGAAGTGGCGCGCGAGCTGCACGCCGCCGCGCAGAAGCGCGACCTGCACTTCATCGACGCCCCGGTCTCCGGCGGTCAGGCGGGTGCAGTCAACGGCGTGCTGACCGTGATGTGTGGTGGCGACGCCGCGCCCTTCGAGCGCATCCGCCCGGTGGCGCTGGCCTTTGCCAAGGCGGTGACCCGGGTCGGCGACAGCGGCGCCGGTCAGCTGGCCAAGATGGTCAACCAGATCTGCATCGCCGGCCTGGTGCAGGGGCTGGCCGAAGCCATCGCCTTCGGCCAGAAGGCCGGCCTGGACATGAAGCAGGTGCTCGAGGTCATCGGCAAGGGTGCCGCGCAGAGCTGGCAGATGGACAACCGCGGCAAGACCATGGTCGACGACCAGTTCGACTTCGGCTTTGCGGTCGACTGGATGCGCAAGGACCTGGGCCTGGTGCTGGACGAGGCCCGACGCAACGGCGCCCGGCTGCCGGTGACAGCGCTGGTGGACCAGTTCTATGCCGACGTGCAGCAGCAGGGCGGCGGCCGCTGGGACACCTCCAGCCTGGTGCGCCGGCTGCGCTGAATCCCTTGCCGATCAGCGCTTCTCGGTGGACAGCGCCTTCAGCTCGTCGTCGGTGATGATCTCGAAGACCTTGACCACCTTGGCCACCCCCGAGACGGCGCGCGCGACCTCGGTGGCGCGGCTGGCCTCACGCTCGGTGACGCGGCCCAGCAGGTAGACCACGCCACGCTCGGTGACCACCTTGACCGCCGTGGCGGGCAGGTCGCTGGCATCGATCAGCGCCGCCTTGGTGCGGCTGGTGATGATCAGATCGTTCGAACGCGCGGTCATCGAGGTGATACCCATCACGGCGCTCTCGTTGACCACCGAGCGCACATTCTCGACCTTGGCCACCACCTCGTCGACGACCGCGCGATCACCGTCCGAGGCCACCTCGCCGGTCACCAGCGCGATGCGGTTGTAGCTGGTGACGTTCAGGTGGGCCTTGTCGCCCAGGCGCTCGCGCAGACGCGCCGAGGCCTTGAGCTCGATGCCCTCGTCCTCCAGCTGGGTGCCGGTGGTGCGGCGGTCCTTGTACATCAGCGCACCGCCGACGGCGGCGCCGCCCAGCAGCAGCGGGGCACAGCCGGCCAGCAGGCCGCTCAGCGCCAGCGAGGCCAGCAGAAGGCGAGCACACAGGCGGCGTTGGAGGGGAGTGTTCATGGTGTCCTCTTCTTCACAGGCTCTCAGGGCTCGTCGGCCTCGCCCAGCAGTTGCACATCGATCGCATCGCACAGCGCATGCAGCGCCAGCAGTTGCAGCTCCATCGCGCGCGCCGCGCGGTCGACGGGTGCGGCGACCCAGACATCGGATTCGGCCAGCAGGCCGGCCCAGGGAGCGGCCAGACCGGCGCCGAACAACACGACATTGAGCTCGCGCTGGTGCGCTTCCGCCAGCGCAGCGCGGGCGGCCGCATCCTCATCGCTCAGGCTGAACAGCAGCAGCAGATCGCCCCCCTGGCCCAGTGCCGCCACCGATTGCGCCAGCGCGCGCGGCCCGGGCAGCGCATCATCACCCAACAGGCAGGCGGCCAGCGGTGGCCGCTCGCGCTCGAAGCCGTGCTGAAGTGCACTGGCCGCTGCGCGCGCCAGCCAGCGCGCCCGGCCGTCACCGGCCACCAGCAGCTTGCTGCCGCTGGTCAGGCAGGCCACGATCAGCTGGGCGGCATCGGCAATCGGCCGCGACATGGGCTCGGCCACCTGGTAGAGCTGGTCGGCGCTCTCGAAGAAGTGCTGCTGGATCCGGGGTTCAGGCATGGGCCCGCATGATAAGCGCCCGCCTGCCGCGGGCAGAGGGTTCACCCGGCATCGAAAGCGGCACGCAGCCAGTGCAGTTGCTCGCCATCGATGGCCACCACGTCGAAGCGGCAGCGTGGCGGCGCCGCCAGACGCAGCAGATAGTGCTGGGCGGCTCGGACGATACGGGCCTGCTTGGCCGAGCCGATGCTGGCGGCGGCACCGCCCTGTGCTGCCGAACGGCGCGACCTCACCTCGACAAAGACCAGCGTGCCGTCGCGCTCGCGCAGGATCAGGTCGATCTCGCCACCGGCGCGCGATCGGCCCGCCGCGAACCGATAATTGCGCTCGACCAGCCGCAACCCCTGGGCCTGCAGATGCGCCAGGGCGCGGTCTTCCGCCTCGGCGCCGCTGGCCTGCGTCGTCTGCCCACCCTGAGCCACGGATCCGCGCCGCCAGAACATGTCCCTTCCCGCCTCCGAGTTGCTCGCCACCGCCCGGCAGGCCGCCGCCCACCAGCATTGGCCCACCCATGCACTGTACGTGGTGGCCACGCCAATCGGCAACCTGGCCGACTTCACGCTGCGTGCCATCCATGCGCTGACGCTGGCCGATGCCGTGGCCTGCGAGGACACCCGCGTCAGCGCGGGCCTGCTGCGCCACCTGGGCCTGGACAAGCCGCTGCTGGCGGTGCACGAGCACAACGAGCGCGAGGCCGCCGAGCGCGTGCTGCAGCGCCTGGCGGCCGGCGAGCGGGTGGCCTATGTCAGCGATGCCGGCACGCCGGCGATCTCCGACCCGGGGGCCTGGCTGGTGGCACGCGTGCGCGCGGCCGGTCATGCAGTGGTGCCGCTGCCCGGGGCCAGCGCCGTTGTCACCGCGCTGAGTGCAGCGGGCGACGGTCCGCTCGCGGGACAGCCGGGGGGCTTCGTTTTTGCCGGCTTCCTGCCCGCCAAGGGCCGTGATCGGATGGCAGCACTGCAGGCCGCCGCGGCCGAAGCACGCAGCGTGGTGCTGTTCGAGGCACCCCACCGCGTGGAAACCCTGGCGGCTGAACTGGCGGCGGCCTGCCCCACGCGTCGGGTGACCTGGTGCCGGGAGCTGACCAAGCAGTTCGAGCAGATCCATGCGACCGACGCTGGCGCGTCACCGGCCTGGTTGGCCGCCGAAGCGACACACCAGCGTGGCGAGTTCGTGGTGGTGCTGCATGCGCTGGCGCCAACGGCGGTGGCCGACGAGGCGCTGCCCGAGGCGGCGCAGGCGATGCTGCGCGTGCTGATGCGCGAGCTGCCGCTCAAGCAGGCCGTGGCACTGGCCGCCGAGCTCAGCGGTCAACCGCGCAACGCGCTCTACCAGCGAGCGCTGGCAGAGCGCGACAAGGCTCACTGAGCGCCCCGGGGCCGGCGGCTTCGCGAGCGTGGCGCCGCAGGCGCTCACTGCTGGCCGGACTTCTTGTCCTCGATCTGGTGGCTGATGCCGTGGTTGGTCTTGCGCTGGGCTTCCTTGAGCTTCTTGCGCTCCTCCGGCGTGACCTGGCCATCGGCCATGACCTTCTGCTGCTTCTTGTCGATCCTGGCCTGGCGCTGCTCGAGACGCTGGGTCTCCTTGGCGTTGAGCTGACCGCTGGCGGCACCGCTGGCAATGCGGTCCTGCTGGCGGGCCTGGCGGTTGGCGATCCGGCCGCCCTCGGTGGCAGAGGCTGCGGAGGCCGGCGCGGCAGCCGGCGCAGCGTTCTGGGCCATCGACAGCGAAGCACCGCTGAGCAGGGTGGCGGCCAGCAAGGTGTTGAGCAGGGTCTTGTTCATCAGGGGTCCTCGTTCGTTGGTTCGTCGCGGGCGCCGTTGCGGCACCTGGGTCCACAACGCCGCTCGGCCGTGCAGCGCTGACCGCCCCTCTGTAAATCCTTGTGAATGGCCGGCCATCCCGGACTCCTACAATCGGCCGATGATTTCGCGCGAACCCACCCTGGAGCGCCTGGCGGTCGCCCGCAGCCTGCTGCTCGACCCCCATGCACTCGACGAGGCCCACCTGGCACGGGCGCTGTCCGTGATCGGCGAGCACCGAGTCGATGACGCCGACCTCTACTTCCAGTACACCCGCCATGAGGGATGGAGCCTGGAGGAGGGCATTGTCAAGAGCGGCAGCTTCTCGATCGACCAGGGCGTGGGCGTGCGTGCCGTGGCCGGCGAGAAGACCGCTTTCGCCTATTCGGACGAACTCTCCGAGGCGGCCCTGCTGGATGCCGCGCGCACCGTGCGCACCATCGCCGCCGCCGGTCAGAGCCGCCGGGTCAAGGTGGGTGCGCCCAAGGTGGCGCCCAGCCGTCTGCTGTACGCACCGCTGGACCCGATCGCCACGCTCGACAGCACGCAGAAGGTGGCGCTGCTCGAGAAGGTCGAGCGCATGGCCCGCGCCAGAGACCCGCGCATCGTGCAGGTGATGGCCGGCCTGGCCGCCGAGTACGACGTGGTGATGGTCGCCCGTGCCGACGGCACGCGCGCTGCCGACGTGCGCCCGCTGGTGCGCCTGTCGGTCACCGTGATCGCCGAGCAGGGCGAGCGCCGCGAGGTGGGCACCGGCGGCGGCGGTGGGCGTTTCGGCCTGGGCTACTTCCAGGACAGCCACCTGACCGAGTATGTCGATCAGGCGGTCAATGCGGCCCTGACCAACCTGGAATCGCGCCCCGTGCCAGCCGGCGAGATGACCGTGGTGCTGGGCTCGGGCTGGCCCGGCGTGATGCTGCACGAGGCCGTGGGCCATGGCCTGGAGGGCGACTTCAACCGCAAGGGCTCGTCCACCTTCAGCGGCCGCATCGGCCAGCGCGTGGCGGCCAAGGGCGTCACCGTGCTCGATGACGGCACGCTGGCCGACCGCCGCGGCTCGCTCAACATCGACGATGAGGGCCACGCCACGCAGCGCAACGTGCTGATCGAGGACGGCATCCTGCGTGGCTACATCCAGGACAGCATGAACGCCCGCCTGATGGGCGTGAAGCCCACCGGCAACGGTCGCCGTGAAAGCTACGCCCATGTGCCGATGCCGCGCATGACCAACACCTACATGCTGGCCGGCAGCACGCCGCGCGAGGAGATCGTCGCCAGCATCAAGCGCGGTCTGTACGCCACCAACTTCGGTGGCGGCCAGGTCGACATCACCAGCGGCAAGTTCGTCTTCTCAGCGTCCGAGGCCTACTGGGTCGAGAACGGCCGCATCCAGTACCCGGTCAAGGGCGCCACGTTGATCGGCAATGGCCCCGACGCGATGAAGCGCGTCAGCATGATCGGCAACGACCTGGCACTCGACTCGGGCGTGGGCACCTGCGGCAAGGACGGCCAGAGCGTGCCTGTGGGCGTGGGCCAGCCGACGCTGCGCATCGACGGCCTGACCGTGGGCGGCACCGCCTGAACCGGGACGCGTGCTAAACTGAGCCCATGCGTTTCGCGCCGTCCACCTTTTTTGCCTACTTTTGGTTCTCGCCCCGATCGGCGGCTGGAGAGGCAATCGCGCGCAACTGACACCAAGCGAACACCCCCAGAAAACCGCCGGACCCCCCGGCGGTTTTTTTTCGCCGGTCGGCCCCCAGCACCCACCCAGGAGAAGACCTCGATGAACGCCAAAGCCACCCACGAGCACTGGTCGGGCTACCCGCCCGGAGAACGCACCAGCCAGACCGACGACCAGCGCATCGAGGAGGTGACCCCCTTGCCGCCGCCCGAACACCTGATCCGCTTCTTCCCCATCGCCGGCACGCCGGTCGAACAGATGGTGAAGGACACCCGCGAGACCATCCGCCGCATCATGACCGGCAAGGACGACCGGCTGCTGGTCATCATCGGCCCCTGCTCGATCCACGACCCGGGAGCCGCGGTGGAGTACGCCCGCCGCCTGAAGGCCCAGCGCGAGAAGTTCAAGGACACGCTGGAGATCGTCATGCGCGTGTACTTCGAGAAGCCGCGCACCACGGTGGGCTGGAAGGGTCTGATCAACGACCCGTACCTGGACGAGAGCTACCGCATCGACGAGGGCCTGCGCATCGCCCGCCAGCTGCTGGTCGAGATCAACCGCCAGGGCGTGCCCGCAGGCAGCGAGTTCCTCGACGTGATCAGCCCGCAGTACATTGGCGACCTGATCAGCTGGGGCGCGATCGGCGCGCGCACCACCGAGAGCCAGGTGCACCGCGAACTGGCCAGCGGCCTGTCAGCCCCGGTGGGCTTCAAGAACGGCACCGACGGCAACATCCGCATCGCCACCGACGCCATCCAGGCCGCCGGCAAGCCGCACCACTTCCTGTCGGTGCACAAGAACGGCCAGGTGGCCATCGTCGAGACGCGCGGCAACAAGGACTGCCACGTCATCCTGCGCGGCGGCAAGGCGCCCAACTACGACGCCGCCAGCGTGGCTGCCGCCTGCAAGGAGCTGGAGGCCGCCAAGCTGCCCGGCACGCTGATGGTCGACTGCAGCCACGCCAACTCGAGCAAGCAGCACCAGCGCCAGCTGGAGGTGGCGCGCGACATCGGCGCCCAGATCGCCGGCGGCAGCCGCCAGGTCTTCGGCGTGATGATCGAGAGCCACCTGGAAGCCGGCGCGCAGAAGTTCAGCCCCGGCAAGGACGACCCGGCCAAGCTCTGCTACGGCCAGAGCATCACCGACGCCTGCCTGGGCTGGGACGACTCGGTGGACGCGCTGCAGGTGCTGAGCGACGCGGTCAAGGCGCGGCGGCGCTGAGCGCCTGGGCCTGGCGCTGCCAGCGCTGCAGCGAACCGGGCACCCGGCCGTCGGGGTGCAGCGTGGCCCACAGCCGCAGGGCCTGTC
>JAFLDI010000006.1 GCA_017302485.1 Burkholderiales bacterium
GGATGTCGGCCTCGGTGGGGCCGAAACTGGCCTGGGTCAGCAGCCGGAAGGCGTCGCTGCGGGTGGTGGCTGGGGCGTTGGCCGCCTGGGCCCGCTCCAGGCCGGTGGCGCTGGCCGTGGTCACCGCGCCCGCTGTGGCCGCTGCGGCCGTGCTGCCTGCGGGCTGCACCGCTTCTGACGACGTGTCTGCCGTGACGGACTCTCCGCCACCGCAGGCCGTCAGCAGGGCGAGGGCGCCAATGCCCACCCAGCGCCCAGGCCAGGCGCGAGCGATCCCCGCCAAGCCGTCACCATCAAGGATCATTCGTCGCATGCCAGCCACCTGAAGACTTTGGCCGGCCTCGGGAGAGAGGCCGGCGCCCAGGACAGCTCATCGACCGCTCGGCAGGGGCCTTGAGCCCGACGGAGCGGCAAAATGCACAGGCGCGAGCCCCGCACGACCGGTCGGCCCTCTTGCCGAGGGTGGGGACCCATGGCTGAGTGATCGCGCCGTCGCATGCGGAGCAGACGAGCCCGGCGGGTCGCCCCTCGCGTGCGCCGTGCAAGGGCCCGGCTCACCGACCGGTCGTTCCGCCATGTGGCGCCCCCTACAAGTCGGGATCCGCAAGAGGGTCTGCTCGACCTCAAGACGGCGATGGCCACGCCATGCGCGGTGTATGCTGCAGATGCACAAAACCCCCGCCCCGCATGATGACGTCCGTTGCCCAGCTTGCTCCCGTGGTGAAGCCCATCGTCGTCGGTGGCGCCAGGCCTTCACCGGCCGGAACGCCGCTGGAGACGGCGCGCCGCCTGACAGGCAACTCTGGCAACCTGGCCTTCTCCGTGGCGGTTGCGCAGTCTTTGTTGGGCGGCAAGGCGCCCGTCTTCGGTCTCAACAACAACGGCCAGGCGGCGGCTCAGGGCAATATCGCCGTCCTGCCGTGCGCCAATTACCTGTCGGGCGACGAGCACGAGGCCATGACCAAGCGTGCTGCGGTCATCGATGCACTGGACATGCCCGTGGTGGCCATCGGACTGGGCGCACAGGCACCGATGGGTGGCGGGCCTTGCGAGCTCAGTCCGGACGTCCGGCAGTTCGTCGAGGCTGTGGTCCGCCACCGGCCTGGCGAAGCCCCCCACATCTCGGTGCGGGGCGAATTCACCCGTCAGGTGATGGAGAAGGCGGGCTTCGGCGCACACGTCGAGGTCCTGGGGTGTCCGTCGCTGTTCTTGAACACGGCCCCGGATCTCGGCGAGCAGGTGCAGCGGCGCTTCGAGGGGGGCATTGAGCGCGTGGCCGTGAGCGGCTGGTCCAGGAGCATCCCTGCGGCATTGGAGTCCCGGCTCAGTGCCTTGGCCACCGAAACCAAGGGGCTGTACGTTGTCCAGAACCCCAAGGGCTTGGCCATGCTGGCGGCCGGTCAGGCCGGGGACATCCCCGAGCGCATGCTGAAACGATTTCGCCATGTGCTGACGCCGGGCCTGGATGACGCCGCATCCGACGCCTGGGCCGCAACCCATGCGCGGGTCTACTTCAATCTGGACGACTGGATGGCGGCCTTGCGGACCTGCGATTTCTTCGTGGGCGGGCGCATTCACGGCACCATGCTGGCCATTCAGGCCGGCGTGCCTGCCGTGTGCCTGGTGCATGACACCCGCACCCTCGAAATGTGCCAACTCATGGGCCTGCCTCACATCCCGGTGCACGAGGCCCAGAACCACCCATTGACCAAGGATCAGCTGCGTCGGTGGTTCAAGTTCGATGCCGCGGCGTTCAACCGCAATCGCCTGGCACTGGGGCGGCGCACGGTGGCGTTCCTGGCTCGCAATGGCTTGACAGACCCCGACACGCCTCTGGCCCGTTTCGTGGCCGAGGCCTGTGCAGACAGGGCTTGACCCGACAGCGGCTATCGCCGCAGGCGGTAACTCATCAGGCCCAAGGCCAGCACGCCCGCGGCAATGCCGGCCCACAAGGCGTCCAGTTCCGTCGCTTCGGCCGGCGTGGCGGCGGCTGCCATGCTGCTGTGCACCATGGCCAGACCCAGGCCAGAGACCAGCAGCTTTCCCCAGGAGGAGCGCTTCATTGCAGATCCCTTTCAAATGAGGATTGTTGCAATGCAGCATAGGGCCATGGCGGTTCTGGCGTCGCCCCCTAGGACTAGGGGTTTCTACCCACAATGTCACGGATGGCCGCGGCCTGATCGCCGAATCTCAGGCCGGGATCAGCACCTGGGTGTCCGGCAGGCGCTGCCTCAGCAGGCCCGCCAGCGCTGCCTTGGCGGCCTCGTCGCCGTGCACCAGCCGCAGCTCGCGCGGTGGCTTCGGCAGCGTGGCCACCCAGGCCAGCAGCTGGGCCTGGTCGGCGTGGGCCGAGTAGCCACCCAAGGTGTGCACCCGTGCATGCACCGGCACGGCCTGACCGTCCAGGTGGACCCAGGGCTCGGTACCGGGCAGCCGATGAGCCAGATCCTGGATCTGCCGGCCCGGCGTGCCCACGGCCTGGTAGCCGCAGAACAGCACATCATGGCGGGCATCGGGCAGCAGCGCCTTCAGGTAGTTGACGATGCGCCCGCCCGCGCACATGCCGCTGGCCGCAATGACGATGGCGGGCTCGGTGCTGCGCGCCAGATGATCCACCACCCGCAGGTGGTGGTCGTGCGGCCCCACCGTGCGCAGCTGCGCGAAGTCCAGCGGGTGCCGGCCGGCAGCCAGTTGCGCGCGGGCCTCGTCGTCCCAATAGGCCTTCAGGCGGGCGTAGCCGCGGGTGAAGTCAGCCGCCAGGGGGGAGTCGACCACCACGGTCAGCTCACCCCAGCGCAGGCCGGCTGCAGCCGGCTGTGTGCGCTGGGTGTGGATGATGTCTTCGAGCTCGTAGAGCAGCTCCTGCGTCCGGCCAATGCTGAAGGCCGGAATCAGCACCGTGCCCCGGTTGGCCAGTGCCTGTTCCAGCACCGCCTGCAGGCGCTGGCGGCGCTGACGCCGGTCCTCGTGCAGGCGGTCGCCGTAGGTGCTTTCCAGCACCAGCACATCGGCGCCGCCGCGGGCGGGGGCCGGGTCGGGCAGCAGGGGCGTATCGGTTGAGCCCAGGTCGCCCGAGAAGAGGGTGCGCTGCGGCGGCTCGCTGCCCTCGCGCAGGTCCAGCTCCACATACGCCGAACCCAGGATGTGTCCGGCCTGTTGCAGGCGCACACGCAACTGGCCGTGCTCGTCATTCCAGACGGTGTGCCATTGGCCGTAGTGCAGTGGCACCAGGCGCTGCTGCAGCCGAGCCAGCAGCGGCGCCACCAGGCGCCGATCCGCCGCAAAGCCGACTTCCATGGCATCTTCAAGCACCAGCGGCAGCAGCTCGGCCGAAGCCTGGCTGCACAGAATGGGCCCGTCAAAGCCCGCGGCCACCAGGTGCGGCACCCGCCCCACGTGATCGATGTGCACATGGGTGAGCACCTGCGCCTGCACGCCCGCCAGATCAAAACCGATGTCCAACTGGCGGGCGCCGGCCCGACCATCGGTGGAGGTTTCAGCGCCCTGGAACAGCCCGCAATCCACCAGCACCGAACGGCCGCACGCCGCCTTCAGCTGGTGACACGAGCCGGTGACGCCCCGCGTGGCGCCGTGGTGAAGAATCTGCATAGCCCTCCATGAGCGTGTTGTTGTGCGGCGCAGTCTGGCAAACGCGGCGGAGGCCCGCGATCCCCCGTTTGGGTGAACTGCGGACGCCGCGCGGCTGGCCCCGGGCGCTCAGGCGGCCGGCGCGGGGGCATCGCGAACGTGCTGGGGCCAGGCCACCTGCGTCTCCACGCGGCAGCCGTTGTCCAGACTGCCGTGCAGCTCACGGTGCAGGCCGGGCAGTTGTGTCGGGTGGCCCGGCACCACCACGATGTCCTTGTTGCCGGCCAGGTTCAGCGCCTTGCAGCCATCGAAGTGGGTTTGAATGGTCTGGATGGTCTGCCACACCTGGGTGCCACCCTCCAGGCCGAAGCTGCACACGAAATGCGCGCTGATGCCGCACAAACCCGCTGCGCGCAAAGCCAGCGGGCTCAACAGGGTTTCGGTGCTGGCCACCATGGGGTGGTCGTGCAGCTCGCGCAGCAGGCCGAAGAGCTGCTGGTAGCCCGCGGCCAACTGGGTATCGGTTGGCTCGGGCGAGACCGTCATCACCAGCACCAGGTCTTCCCAGCCATCGCTCATGTAGACATCGGGCTGCCCCAGTCTGGCGCGCTGCTGGTCCAGCCATCGCGCCACCGGCAGCCGGGCGCCCTCCCAGCGCAATGACACCATCACCAGGGCCAGGGTGTCCGGCCTGCCGGAATCCTGACCGCTGCAGCCCACCGGGATCAGGCGCTTCGAGCGTGCCACATGAATGGGCTTGCATCCGTCGCTGGCCTGCGCCTCTTCGCCCAAGGCCCCGATGATCCAGGGTGACTCGCCTTCCACCACGGCTTCCTTGTCCAGCAACACAAAGGCGTCATACCGGCCCAGCAGTGCGCCAGAGCGCGCCGGCGGCCGTGATCTGTCTGGAGCCTGCGCCGCCTGGGGGTCGGGCACGACCCTGATGTCGCCCCGAAGCAGCGTCCGGGTTCGCAGCCTGAACAGCTCCAGCACCTGCACGCGCGCAGGCCGGGTTGTGCCTGTCGCCTGCAGGATGCTCAAGGTCCGGCTGCCAGTCAGTGGCGGGACCAGCCTGTCCAGCACCGCACGATTCAGAGGCAGCGGCATGGCACGCTGGTCGTGCGCGGCGGGCAGCACGATCTGCCAGTCGACCCGCTCAGATTCCGGCTTGGCCAGGAAGTCATCCAGCGCCGCCACGCCGGTGGTGTCGTAGAACTTGGCCAAGCTCTCGTCGCGAAAGCTGTTGTTCACTTGCAGGCGGCGTTCCACGGCCTTTTTCTGCTCCTGGCCGTCGGCCACCTCCAGCAGCAAACGTCCGGGCGACGCGGTACGCCGCAGGTAGTCCTCCATGCCGATCATCAGCAGCGAGCGGATCAGCGCGACCGAGCGACGGCCGCGTGGCGTCTCGCCGAAGGGCGCGTCCTGTGCCAGAACCACGCCCTGCGAGTGCAACCATTCCAGGCGCCACGGCACCTGGGCAATCGACATCGGCCCCATCGTCTGGGCACAGCCTGAGCCGATGTCGGGCAGCGCATCGTTCACCAGACTCAGCATGTCCTCGGACATCTGTTGCAGCTTCAGCCCCTCGTCCTGCGGCTCGCTCCACCAGGCTTGGATGGCCGCGGCCAACGGGCTCTTCACCTGTTGAAGCAGCCGCTGCCGGTCGGCCGGGTTGTCGGCCCGGGCGCTCAGGTCGCTGCCACGCGGCGCCCTGCTGCGTACCACCACTGCGGCCAGGTCGGTCGCGAAGGCATGGTTGTATTCCCAGCGCGCCGCATCACCTGCACTGGCGATGTCGGCCAGCAGGTCCACCATGGATTCGAAGCCTTCCAGGAAGTGATCGGCCAGATCGTCCTTCTGGCTGCCACGTGCCGACATCGCCATCTTCAGCAGCACCGCGCCGCGCAGATAGAGTGTGGGCACCTCGTCGGCGTACTGCAGCAGCAGCGGCTTGAGCTCCTGGATCACCTTCTGTTGCTGGATCAGTGCCTGCTCGAATTGCGCGCAGTCGGCTGCCGGAAAGGGGCGGATCATTCCGAAGCGGTCATGGAACAGCGCCGTGAAGGCTTCGTCGCTCAGGATCTCGAGCAGCCAGGCGTACAGATACGCGGAGCCGAAACGCGCCAGCGCCAACAGGTCGCAGACAACCTCCTGGACCAGGCTCGACAGCACCTTGGGGGGCTTGCTCACCGCGTCGTCGCGTTGGGTCAGCCAGGTCTCCACGCAGCGGGTGATGCGGCGCATCAGTCGCGACATTTGGCTGGGGTCGTGCTCGAGGATCTGCAGGTTCAGCTCGCGCCCATACAGGTCACGCAACACCTGATGCGCCAACTCATGGGCCACGATGGGCTGAAAGGTCGGCCGCTCGGGCATCCAGTACGACATCGCCACCATCGAGAACTTCTCTGGCGTCTCCATCTCCTTGCCCGTCGGGCGGCCCGGGTCCAGCAGATCGCGCAGGTCGCGCGGCGCGCGGGCCATGTCGTCAATGGCCTTCTGCCATTTGCCGTGGCCGTCAAAGCCGACAAAGGAGTGGTGCCACGAGGTGAAGTCATAGGCCCAGAACTGGAAGGTCGAGGGCACTTGCTGATAGGGGTAGTGCGCGCCCATCCGGGTCACGACAAAACGCGCCAGGTCGCGGTGTGTCCAGCGGCACAGCTCGTTCAGGTAGCGGTCGCCCAGGCCGTTCTCGGTACGGCGACGCAGGGTGGGGTCAGGGTGGTCCGGATTGGTACGCAGCAGGTACTGATCCACCCGGTTGTGCAGGTCGTGCAGCCGCTCGGCAATGACCGTGGCCTTGTGCACCATCTTGGCATGCCACAACACCTCGAGATGCGCCTGGCCCAGCTCCCGTGGGCCCTTGCTGGCCGGCTCCAGTGTTTCCGGCCGATGCCGTTTCAGCAGCAGGCTCAGCTGCTTGAACCGCTCGAACTCGGCGAGGTCGTTCCTCACCTCCTTCTGCAGCAGCAACACCGCCTCGCTCAGTCGATCCAGGAACGCGTACTCGCTGCTGGTCTGTCGCAGCGTTCCGTTGCGCGCCGCTCGCCGGGAATGGCTGGGCGACTCGGTGTTCTCTCCCCCGCGATGCTGAATGATGTTCTGAAGGTGCTGAAGCTCCTGCTGCAACACCCTGAACCGGCGCTTCACGTCGAACCTCAGCACCTGAAGGCTCACCTCGAGCGCCTGCGGACGCACTGGCTGGGCATGGCTCAATCGACTCTCCTCCTGGCTTTGCCGTGTGGGCTGTGTCTTGTCCAGTCTGGCTGCCAGCGTGGTGGCAGGCCGGCTTGTCGTTATTGGGCAGTGGCCATTCCATCACGCCCAGCAAGCTCAGGTAGGCCGGCAGCACCGCCAGCGCCAGCAATTGCAGCGTGGTGCCGCCGCGTCCGTCCACGTACTGGCGCAGCGCCTCGCGGCGCTCGACATTGCTGTGCGGTACCGCCTGCGCCAGCGACAGCACCGACACCGTCGACTGCGACGGCGCTTGCACGATGTTGCGCAGGGCCATCTGCTCGAACCAGGCCAGCGTCCAGGACACCCACAGCACGCTGCACAGCGCCAAGGGCAGCTTGGGCAGCGCCAGCGGCAGTCCCCATGCATGCTGCAGGCCCAAGGTCAGCGCCGGCAGCATCAGCAACAACGCCAGCGGAACCACGGCAGGAGCCATCAGCCACAGCAACCAGGTGACGCTTTGCCGCCACAGCCGCACAGGCCGGCCGCTGTCGCGGAACAGCGCCGCAGACACGCCGGCCGCGTGCAACTCGCGGGACATGTCCATGCGGCTGCGCCACATCGTGCTGGGAAAGCGAGGCCCATTGACAGTGGCCCGGTTCACCAGGGCTTGCACCTCCGTCCCCAGCTTGCGGTACCAGGACGTCAGGGCCGGCAGTTGAGCCCACTCACGATGGCGGCGCAAGGCGAGCCCGTATACGCCGGCCAGCAAGGGCCCCAGGACCGAGACAGTGGCCAGCGGTATGGTGTCCGAGGGGCTTGGCAATACGTCAGCGCGTGCATTGCCCAGCCGCAGCAGTGCCAGCGCGGCATGCGCCACCATGCCACTGGCGGCGACGGGCATCCAGCGCATCAGCGTGGCCAGATGGGCCGGAAAGGGGCTTTGGCGGAACAGCACTGGATCGCCACGCAGTCGGGCCGAGCGCTGCAACAGCGCACGCCGCTTCAGCAGCAGGTACGTCACCAGGCCGGCCATGCACAAGGCCCACAGCCCGTGTGCCCACCACCACAGCCACAGCGGCGAAAACACCAGCACCAGGCCGGTCGCCAGCCACCACCAGAACGCGCCGGTGGCGCGCAACCAGAATTGGCCAGGAGCCCTGTCGGGGGCGGACGCCACCAGGAACAGCGGCGCCCGCAAGGGCGCACTGTCGATCAACGCATCATGAACCCAAAGGCGCCCTGCGCGCCAACCCGCCCGGGCTGCTGCCCAGAGGGCCTTTGGTGATGTGAGGTACTGCTTGAGTTGTCGTCCCCTCGCACTCACTGTGCGAAGGGAGAGGGCCGCTTGAACTGGGCGGCGCGCTCGGTGAAGCCCGCGCCCATCGGGGCCACTGCCGGGGCGCGATAGGGCTGCACACCGCCAAGGTCAGCCACGCGCCGGGACGAGCGGCGATCGGTTTCAAGGTCTTCCACTCGGTCGGCCAGCACGTTCATCTGGAACTGCACCTGCCACATCTGGTGGCCCAGGTTCACGACGTCGGTCTTGACGTCGCCCAGCTCGCTCTTGAGTTCGACCAGCTCGCCCTTGACCTGACCCAGTTCGTCCTTGACCTGACCCAGCTGGGTCTCAACCTGGCTGAGGCCGGACTGGACAACGCCAACCTCGGTTCTGATCTCGCCCAGTTCTGTCTTGACGCCGTCAACGGCCTGCTCAACCAGGCCCAGCTTGCCGTTCATCTGCGACAGGCTGTTGCGCAACTGGACCTGACTTTCCTCGACGGTGGCTTGCAGAACCTGGATCTGCTCGTCGGTACTTTGCCTGTGCTGGCTCAGTGCCGAGTCCAGGCTTTGCAGGTGGGTGTTCATCTGCTGCAAGTGATGCAGCACCAGTTCGGCTTCAGACATTGGCGCAATCCTCCTGGGCACGCTGTGCCGCGTGCTCGACCTTGACCCGAGCCACCAACGTGCAAAGGCCAGCGGCAAGGCTGGCCATATGGAAGCGTTCGAAGAGTGGCACGGGAGTCTTGACTCTGCCTGGTGGCAGGAGTTGGGTGACGATTCTAGCCAGCCTGATCGGCGCGGCGTTAGCACAATTCCATAGAGCAAGAGTGCAATGATGTCATAAAACAACAACTTTTCCGCGCTGGTGGCGGCCAGTCAAGCCCCGCGCACGGCAGGCCAGGCCTGAACGGACGCGGGCGTGGCCCTGAGGCTGCGCCCCTCCGTGGTGCCGGCGTCCGCGCATCCTCAATTTTGAGGGGCGCCCGTCCACGCATGGGATTGCGTGCCGGTGCTGCCTGGTGCTCAATCAGACCAAAGCAGCAGGCCCCGCGCCTGCCACCATGAACCCGTGGCCGCATCAGGCCACCATGAACGAGGGATGACCATGAAGAAACTCCTGGCGACGGCCGCCGCGCTGTCGATGCTGGCGGGCTCTGCCCTGGCCAACACGGTGAACTGGAACCAGCACGACGCCCTGGAGACGGCCGACTTCGTGACCCACGGTCCCTCGACCATCTTCTCTGACGTCTACCGCTTTTCGCTCGGAACCACCAGCAACCTCTCGGCCCAGGTGGCCGAGTTCACTGGCTTTGGCCTGGACATCGCCTTCACGCAGCTCACGCTGTACCTGGACGACAACAACGCGGCCACGGCGGACACCGCGGTGACTTCGTTCGCCTACAACGCATCGCTCGACAAGTGGGTGGGCCAGGCCACGGGCCTGCTGGCGGGCGACTACTACTACGTGGTGGGGGGCGTGACCAACGCCGTGGGCGGGCTCTACAACCTCAGCTCTGCGGCGGTGGCCACGCCTGTGCCCGAACCCCAGGCCGCGCTGCTGATGCTGGCTGGCCTGGGCGCGCTGGTGGGGCTGCGCCGCCGCCGGGTCGGCTGAACCACCGCGCAAGCCACCTCACAGGGCGCCACGGCACCCTGTGTCGTGTGCAGGGCGCCACGGCACCCTGTGTCGTGTGCCGGGCGCCTCGGAGTCAGCGGTTCTTGAGCGCCGGCATCATCGGAGGCAGCCGGGCCACCTGGCAGATCAGCGTGGTCACGTCCGGGGCACCCGCCTTGCGCCGCAGGTTCTGCACATGGCTGCGCACCGTGGTGACCGAAATCCCCAGGCGACTGGCAATCTCCGCCGGCTTCAGGCCATCACACAGCGCCTGCAGCACCTCTTGCTCGCGGATCGACATGCCGCGCGCCTGACCATAGGCGCTGACAGCCAGGCCGCCGGCCAACTGCTGGCGCCCCAGCTTGATCAGCACCCAATCGCCCGAACCCGCCCGCGGGTCTTCAGACGCCGCCAGCTGGGGCAGGGGCATCACGCTGACCGAATGGTCAACGCCGTCCAGCCACAGGTGCAACAGCGTGCGCTTGCGGGCCGTGATGGCCTGCTGCAGTGCCCATTTCAGCTGTCGGCCGTCCTCGGGCTGGCGGGCGCTGAGCCGGCCGTCTGATCGGCTCAAGGGGTGTGGCTGGTCCAGCGCATGCTGGGCGGCATGGTTGAGGTGCAGCACCCGGCCATCGCCCGACAGCACCACCATGCCGTGGTCCACTTCGTCCAGCAGCGCCGAGAGCAGGCGCTGCACCGCGCTGGTCTGTCGCCGTCGCTCCAGACCACCGTAGGGGGCGCTGCTGCCGTGGGACATGCTCGTGGACCTGTGGGTCGTGCCTCAGGGGCTGCTGGGAGCGTACGGCCTGCCCCCCAGCCCCCTGCCAGGCTGTCAGCCCATGCGCCGCCGCCGCAGCAGCAGACCTGCCAGCCCCAGGGCCATCATCACCGCGCTGGCGGGCTCGGGCACGGCCACCACCTGGCCGAAGCCCATGGCGGTTTCATACGCATGGGCCGACAGGAGCAGCGTGCCACTGATGGCGTGGTCGCTGAGGTTCAGAAAAGCCACCTGCACCTGACCGTTGATGCCGTAGCTCACCCCGTTGAGGAACGTGGCTCCGTCATCGTTGCCGTACTGGTAGTGCACGGTCCCGAGGCCCCAATAGCCCATCATGTTGCCCTCGCTGCCGGGGCTGCTGTTGCTGGCCGACACCGAGCCACCCGTGAGCTCGGCCTGGGTCTGCTGGGTGCCGGTGCCGGAGTAGCCCGTGCCCCACACCTCCAGTCGCACGGCAGCCGTGGTGCTGGCGCTGGCGAACGGCGTGGCGTCGTTTCCATTCGGGCACTTGTAGGTGCACAGATCGGCACGTCCCGCTGAGCCGGCATCCACCGTGAACACCACCATCGAGTGCGCCGACAGCGTGAAGTCGTTGATCTGGAACTGGTCAACGGAGGCCGAGGTCTGCCTGGTGCGGACGTAGCTGGTCAGGTGGCCCTGGCTGTCGTAGGTCTCGCCGCTGTAGTGCCAGGACGTCTGGGTGCTGGCGCCAAGGGTGGACGCCAGCATCGACGAGGTGGACAAGGCCTGTGCAAAGCTGATCGAGCTGACATTGCTGGCGTCGCCCAGGTTGTACAGCTGGTAGCTCACCGCACTGGCGCTGGCCATGCCGGTCACATCGCGCGCGTATTCGTTGCTCACATACGAGGCATGGCTCAAAGCCGGAGCGGCCGCTGCCGCCGCCAGTGTCAGGACGCGAACCATCCGCGCCATCGTGCTTGTCATCGGGACCCTCTCGAACGCTGTTGTCGTGTGGGTGAATTTCAGCAAATTCGGTACCCGGTGCCATCGACCGTTCTGATGAGGCGGCACCACCGGTCCGGCCGCGGCGACCCACGCCGCCGATGGCGGGTGGGCCGGGATGCCCCGCTCAGGTGCACAAGACCACGCGCGTGCACATGCGCGGGGCGCCTGGCGCCTGCTCCACAACACAGAGGATGGCCAGCAGCCCGTGCCGCACTACAAGGGTCAACGTCCATTCACTCACCCCCTGCTGCCATGCCAACACCTCTTCACTCCCTCACTGCAAAGCCCTGGATCCGCCTGCTCCATCGACTGTGGCTGCTGCTGGCGCTGGGCCTGTCTGCCGTGCCCGTTGCGGCCTCGGAAGACTGGGGTCAGCACGACCCCATCGAGCAGGCCATGGTGTTCACCCCCAGCGGCTACTTTGCCGGCGACGCGTTCCAGTTCAGCCTGGCCAATGCCAGCCAACTCAGCTTCACCGTCAACATGGAGAACGGTCTGTACAACGGTGGCATGTACGAGATCACCTGGGGACTGGTCGAGCTGTTCAAGCGCGACCCCAACCGCGGCCCCGACATCAAGATCGACTCGTTCGAGATGGGCGCGCAAACCAACACGCTGGCCCTGGACGAAGGCGCCTACTACTACTGGATCAGCGGCTACTCCAGCGGCGGCGGTCTGGGCGCCATGGGTGGCCGCTACTCGATCAACTCGGCCGTGGCCGCGGTGCCCGAGCCCGCCAGTGTGGCGCTGATGCTGGCGGGGTTGGGCGGCCTGGGCCTGGTGCGCTGGCGCCGGCGCGGCCAGGCCGCTGCCGGGCATGCGCGTTGCTTCGACCATCCCTAAATCCAAGCGACGGAACATGCGCTGTGCTGGGCTCCGATGGGCACAATCGTCAACACGTCAAAGAGTCACCAGGGCGCTGCCGCGGGCCAGTTGTTCCGGATGCGGCAGGGTCACTGATGTCGTCAACACCTTGAGGGAACACACCACCATGTCATACCGGACCCCACTGCAGCGCCTCGGCTGCCTTGTTGCAGCCCCCCTGTGCTCGTTCGCCGTGATGGTGAATGCCGCGCAGGCACAGACCACCGCCAGTCTGGACCTGCAGCTGAACTACTCGCTGTTCGATCTCAATCCGCTGGATGGCCTGGCGCCCTCGATCACGTTTGCGGATGGCACCACCAACGGTGCCACGTGGAACTGGACAGCATCGGTTGGTGCGGGTGAAGGCGGTCAGTCGTTCAACATCAATGACCTCCACAGCTTCAGCGTAGGCGCCAACACCATGGTGGTGTTCTTCATGTCGACCACGGCCAGTGCGCAGCCCGCCGACGTGTCCGGGTGGCAGAGCAGCCATTTTGCGCCGGAGGCCTATGTGGGGAGCATGGGTCTCCAGGTCCATGGGACGGGTGCCCTGGGCACTGGCACGCAGAACACGTCCGCCAGTCAAAACGGTGTCGCATCGCAGGCTCAAATGCTCGACGTGCGCTGGAACGACACGACCGGCGCCGAGGAGTACCTGATGTCGTCCGCCTTGCCGGTGAGCAGCACGGGTGTTCTGCAGGGGTCGTTCATCAACCTCACTGGCGGTGCGCTGGACGGTGAAGCCGTTTTCAACGGATTCGTGATGGCGAATGACTATCGCGTCACCACGCCCGTGCCCGAGCCCGCCACTGGCCTGATGTCGCTGGCCGGTCTGGGCTTGCTGGCGCTGCGCTACCGCCGTCGCCGCGCGGCCTGAGCGCGGCTGCACAGGTCCCTGCTCGCCCATGGGCGGCCAGGGCAGGCTGTGCGGTTGGTCAGATGTCGACCCCCTGGCGCAGCAGGCCAAAGCCCACGCGCCTGGTCATGCCATCACCCGGATCGATCGTTGCGGTGCGCTGGTTGATGCACACGATGACCACCCCGTGGCCGACCCTGTCACAGGCGAAGCCTGCCGCTCAGGCGCTTCAGCGTCGCCCACGCTGGCTTGGTCTACGCAGGTCAATGCGGCCTCGGGGCCACGCATACCGCGAATGGTGACTCCTCGAGATTGATGAGTGCGCCTGCACATCAGGGATGGACGTTGTCACCGGAGTCAGATCCCTGTGACAACGGCTTCGGCAACGAGGCTGCCGACCTCCGGGGCGATGCCGGCGCCTCGCCCGGTTCATCGGTTGCAGCGGCGGGTGCCTGCGTGGCACACGGAACAACGGCCTCGGCGCTGCGGGCCCAGAGGCGCAGCGCCTTCTGGCTGCGCGACCGCCGGAGGGCGCCGGGCGGGCGGCTGGCCGAGGTGTCGAGGGTCATCAGACCCATCGTGCAGGGCCAGTCGAGCAGTCGCGCAGCCCCCAGCTGGCGACTGATCTGCCGGTGCCAATGGGCCCAGCCGTCGGGCTGGCCTGCCTTCAGCGGGGGCAGCGAGCGCAGCAGGTCGGTGCGGACCAGGAAGCCGTCGAAGCCCTCGGGCAGACCCGAGCGGTGGGTCTGAAAGCTGACTGCGCCGTCCGTGCCTAACGCCAGTCGAAGGGGCTGGCTCGCCTGCGCCTGTGGACGAGAGGCCAGATGCCTTTGTCGGGCCTGCACTGCCTGGGGGTGCCACACCGAGCCCGGACGAGCCCAGATCAGCCAGGGCGATCTGGCCGCAGCCACGGCGGCATTGATCCGCTCGGGCATCAACAGCCCAGGCGCCACCTGCAGCATCTGCACCGCAGGACCGCCGCTGTCGGCCAGGGCCCGGACATCCGGCAGTTCGTGATCGGTCACGATCAGGATGGACAGGCCCGGAGCGTCCTGCCGCAGCAGGCTGCGCAGCGTGAGCAGCGCAACGGCATGGTTGGCAGCCATCGACGGATCGGCCGAGTCCGGGTCTTCGAGGGTTGGCGTCAGCGATGGCCACAGCACAATCGCCGTCACCTCGCCTCCCAGGGCGGGGCTCGCGCTGCTGCGCGCCAGTGCCTTGGCGCTGTCCAACAGGGCTGGTGGTGTCAGGGAGGGTGTGTCAGCGGCCGGTGACAGGGGAAGCAGGCCCATTGACTGCCACCATCCGTTCAAGGCCTTCCAGGCACGGTGTGGCTGGCGTTTCGCCTGCGCCACGGTGATTTCGCCCACCGCCAACCAGGCCTGCAGGGCCATCGAGGGTGCACCGTCCTGCTGGCCGCGCCATTCGTTGAGCAGCGCCCGCGCGGCGGGCACACGCCCCGCCATGCACAGCGCCACCAGCGCATCGTGGCCGGCCGGCCCCGGGCCGAACGGGGGCTGACCATGCTGCTTGCACCAGCGCCACCAGCGCGTCAGTCCCTCTGGACAGCGCAGACAGTCGTGCAGCGCCCGAGGCGCCCACCAGGCGCGCAGGTCCGCCAGCCCGGCACGGGACTCGAACCAATCCAGCCGCTGCTTGGCGTCAGCGTCCTCGCTGCGCAGCAGGCCCAGCTCGATTTGGGCGGCGGTGTGCTGCGCGGCCGCTGACGGCCAGACTCGCGACAGCGCACCGGCCAGGCCGGCCGGGCCGAGCGGGCTGACCCAGCGCTTCTGCTCGGCCAGAAGCGCCAAGCGGGCCATGGCCTGACGTTGGATCGGCTTGGGCCAGGCCCGCAGCACCGAGTCCGGCCAGGCCAGGCAGACCGACCAGAGCGCATCGCCGGCACGCCAACGCGCCACCACGGCCGCCAGGTCCAGCCAGTCGGCCCAGGCACCCGCTGGCGTCAGCTTCCGCCAGGCCTCGATCACGGCCGCCTGCCCCTCTTGCACCCAATGCTCGAGCCGCTTGAACGCGGCGGCATCGGGTGCGCGGTTGCTGCCCGCTTCAGCGGTGAGCAGCCAATGATGGTCCAGGTGGCTCAGCCAGGCGGCCGCCCAGCCTTCATCGCCCTGGCCGGCCCACAACGCCACCACCTTGGCGCCCCATTCGCCGCCGGTGTCGGCGTCGCCGACGTCGGCCATCAGCGCCCGGGAGCCGGTCAGGTGCTGCACCGCCAGCCCCCGCTCCACCTGCGCCTTGCGCCAGGCGCTCTTGCCCGGGGGCGCCTCGGCCACCCGCTGCCACAGTGGCGCCAGTTCGTGGTCCCAGGGGGTTAACCACAAGCACTCCACCAGTGTGCGGCGCAGGGCCGGATGGTGCTCAGCCGCCGCCCAGGCGCCCAACCAGCGCTCAGTCACCGCCGACAGATCGGCGCGCGCCACGGCCAACTCAACGCCCAGTATTCGCCAGGCTCTGGGGATATCGTCCGTGGTCTCGCGTGCCTGGTACAGCGACTCTGCGGCCGTCACCCCCTGTTCCTGCCAGAGGCGGCGAACGGCATCGGCGTTTGGCGTTGTCTCGTTGCTCATGGGCGTTTGTTTGTCTCGCGATCGGAACATTGAGAATTCTCGCAGCCTCAGCCATGCCTTGCACCATCGCTGGGGTGTTGCCGATGATGGACCCCGACACCGACCTCCCGCAGGTCGCACTGCCTGCCCCTGCCGATGGACTGGTGCGCTCACCCTATCAGGGCCCATCCGGAGGGTTGATGTCCGGAAAGGCCGCATGCGGCAGGGCAGCTCAGGCACCGTGGCCGAGGCGGCGACGGGCGCACGGGCAAGCGCCACCGGGAGGTGCGCCAGGGGATGCGGCGAGACCTCATCGTGCGCGTCACCGTCCCTGGCGCAGCCAGTCCCGTGCGCTGGATGCCACGATCAACCGGCCACTTGCCCATCAGGTTCACATTCACGCCATGGGCCAGCGCGATGGCCGCCACCGATGGGCCGGGCTGCTGGCACTCGGCCAGGACGTTCATCTTGGTCTCTGCGCAGTGAGCGCGCCTCTGTTGCGTGGGTGCCCACCCGTTCGAATGGATCGGCGCCATCGTTCACTGCAACAGCGCAACATCTGCGCACCGGGGGGGCAGCCCCACCCCCCTCCGGTTGTCGCCGTCAGGTCAGGCGCTTGCCATGGCCCTGCGACGCCGCACCCCCAGGGCCGCCAGACCGGCCAGCCACAGTGCCCAGGTCTCGGGTTCGGGCACCGGCGCCGTGGTGGTCAGCAACGAGTAGCCCAGCGCGGCCAGGCGCCCATGCACAACGCCCCGGCGAGCGGGGCGTTGCGCTGCGTGGCCGCCCGGGCGGCCGGCAGATCAGGGCCTGTCAGCCCAGCTTGCGGCGCCGGCTGCTCAGGCCCAGCGCGCCCAGGCCGGCCAGCATCAGGGCCAGGCTCTCGGGCTCAGGGACGGGGGCGGTCGTCAGCGCCGAGGCGAACGAATACCCCACGCCCTGCGAGCCACCGACAGCCCAGTTGCCCTGCACCTGAAAGTAGTAGTCGCCTGCAGCCAGGTTGCTGAAGGTATAGGTCTGGGGCGTGGCGCCGTCAAAGTTGAAGCTGCCCACGTCGTAGCTCGGAGAGTCGGAGTTGTTCCACTTCACCAGGCGGACGAAGCCCCCCGTCATGTCCAGCAAGCCGCCTGCGGTGATCTCCATCACCGACACATTGAGCGTGGATGTGCCGCTGAGCGTGAACAGGTACTGGTCCAGAATCGACTCATGGAACGCCACACCGGCGCCCTGTTCCAGGGGGTCGTGGGCGTCCCAGTGGGTGACGGTCTGGCTGGCCCAGGCGGGTGCGGCCACGGCGCAGGCGAGAACGCCGGCTGCAACGGCCCGGAGAAGCGGCTTGGTCATGGAGTACCCCTGTGAAAATTTTGGACGCATCGGTCGGTTCATGAGCGGGCGACACCGACGGTGAAGCCAACCCCTCGGGCCGGAGACTAAACTTTGCTGCGCCGCAACACCATCCCCTGCCTCATCAAGCTTGTGGAGTGACCGACCCATGGCAACATCGGCGCCACGGCGCAGGTCTTGCTTGTCGGGTGGGCCACGGCGGCCTGCACACCACGCGGGCTGGCCCGCATGCAACCTATCTGAGCACCACACACATGACCAAAATCGCGGTGGCCGGCACTGGCTACGTCGGCCTCTCCAACGCCGTGCTGCTGGCCCAGCACAACAGCGTGGTGGCGCTGGACATCGACGCCGCCAAGGTGGCCTTGCTGAACAGCGGCCACAGCCCCATTGCCGATGCCGAGATCGAGCACTACCTGGCCCACCAGCCGCTGAACCTGCAGTTCACGCTGGACAAGCAGCAGGCCTATGCCGACGCTGACTTCGTGGTGATCGCCACCCCCACCGACTACGACCCCGAAACCAACTACTTCAACACCCGCAGCGTGGAGGCGGTGGTGAAGGACGTCATGGCCATCAACCCGAACGCGGTGATGGTGATCAAGAGCACCGTGCCCGTGGGCTACACCGCCCAACTGGCGCAGGCGCTGGGCACCGCCAACCTGATCTTCTCGCCCGAGTTCCTGCGCGAAGGCAAGGCCCTGTACGACAACCTGCACCCCTCACGCATCGTGGTGGGCGAGCGCAGCGAGCGGGCCCAGCGCTTTGCTGACCTGCTGCGCCAAGGCGCCATCAAGCAAGACATCCCCGTGCTGCTGACCCACAGCACCGAGGCCGAGGCCATCAAGCTCTTTGCCAACACCTACCTGGCCATGCGCGTGGCCTACTTCAACGAGCTGGACACCTACGCCGCCACCCACGGCCTGGACACCCGCCAGATCATCGACGGCGTCTGCCTGGACCCGCGCATCGGCGCCCACTACAACAACCCCAGCTTTGGCTATGGCGGCTACTGTCTGCCCAAGGACACCAAGCAACTGCTGGCCAATTACCGCGACGTGCCGCAGAACCTGATCCACGCCATCGTGGAGGCCAACACCACCCGCAAGGATTTCGTCGCCTTCGACATCCTGGCCCGCCAGCCCAAGGTGGTGGGCATCTACCGCCTGATCATGAAGGCCGGCAGCGACAACTTCCGCGCCAGCAGCATCCAGGGCATCATGAAGCGGCTCAAGGCCAAGGGTGTGGAGGTCATCGTCTACGAGCCGGCGCTGGCCGAGGACCGCTTCTTCAACTCGCGCGTGGTGCGCGATCTGGCGGCGTTCAAGGCTGAGGCGGATGTGATCGTGGCCAATCGACAATCCGTTGATTTGGCCGATGTGGTGGACAAGGTCTACACCCGCGACCTGTTCGGAAACGATTGACTGCTCATCGGGCAAGCGGACCGCTCCCTTGGGGCGGCCTGCCTATCCGGCCAGCGCACGCCCGTCGTCCCAGGCGGCCTTCATCTTGCCCAGCAAGGCAGGCGGGATTCGCTCATCGCCGTGGGCCTGCCGCAGTGTCTCTTGCATGGCCTGGGCGATGATGTCCAGCACCCGGCTGGGCTGGCTCACCCCACAGATGCGTCGGCCAAAGTCCAGCAGTTCAACCCGGGTGGGGTAGGTTCTGGTCTGGTGCCGCCCTGCAAACAGCTTCAGCGCCAGGGTCCGGTCTTCCAAGGCCGGCCCGCCGGGGTATCGGCTGTAGGGATAGAGGGTGGTGGTCACCACATCAAACATCGGCGCCAGCCAGATGTCCTGCGCACTGCGGTACAGCACGCCAAAGTTCTTCAGGTGCGCGTCGCCATTGCGCACCATCACCGAAAAGGCCACCTGCCGGAAGAAGCGGTGCAGGTTATCGCTGTGCAACTGCAACTGGCGCAGCAGTTCGGCCACACGTTGGTAGCTGCCCTGGTACTTGCGGTCAGACAGCACGTCGCGAACGCGCAGCCCGGCCAGGGCGGCGATGTCCTCAAAGCCCAGGCGTTCGGTGTGTCCGTCGGGATGGATCGCCAGGTCAAAACGGTCCAGCACCAGCATCTGCCCGTCATCGGACAGCTCGAAGCCGGGCACCTCAATGCCCGCCCGTCGTGCCGCACTGAGGCACATGAACTCGTTCGCGCACAGGCCCGGATAGGCCGGGCTCGCTGCCTTCACGATCAGCGATGGAATCGGCACCGTGGGCCGCTCGGGCACCATGATCTTGGGCTGCATGCCGGCAATGCCCGCGCCGGTGCTCAGGTAGGCCGCCACCAGCTCATCAAACACCTCGGGGCTGTAGCGGGTCTTCAGCAAGGCGCCTTTGCTCATGGGTGGGGGCGGAATCAACTCGGGGGCCTCCGGCAGCCGGTAACCCAGCCGCCCGATGCCGTTGCGGCCCACCAGCGCCAACAGGTGCATGGGTGTCATCGGCCGCTTTGGAAAAAGCCGCCTGATGCGCATGAACAAGTCGCCCTCGGGCAGGTTCTGGTCCATGGGTGCGAACAGATCGCCGTCCTGCCAGGTCAGCTGCGCGCCCGGCGGCATCAGCAGGGCCACCGCCGGCTGGTCGGGCGTGGGGCTCCGGTAGCGGAACTCGTAGACCGAGGTCTTCAGCAGCTGTCCGGCGTCGGCGTGATGGCCGATCGAGACATCCAGCGCCCTCAGCCGCTCAGGCAGCCCATCACCCAACATCGCTGTTGTCCTGGTCGTCGTCCTCGTCCATGTCCATGTTGAAGCGCCGCGCCACTTCTTGCGCCGATGGCAAGCCCACAGGCTCCAGGCGCAGCGCCAGGCCCAACGCCCCCAGCACCGCCAGCAGCGACGAGACCGTGCTGTCTTCACCAGCCTCCAGCCGGTAGACCACTTCGCGCACCTTGCCCGCGCGCTGCGCCAGCTCGGACTTGCTTAGCCCGCGTGCCTTGCGGCGCTCAGCCAGTTGGCGGCCCAGCTCATCCGGGAGGCGAATGCTGTCAGTCATGGCTTGCATTGTGGCTCCCGGGTGCAAAATTGCAAGCCATGCCTTACAACCCAGGCTATGCGGGAGACGCTGCGGCCGGCCCTCCGCGACGACCGGATCTCCTCGGCCTCGCGGGCCGCCTGGGATGCGCTGGCCAGTTAAGGAAGAAAGTTCGATCAGGAGTCCGCCGCAAGGCTGCGGTCAGGTCGCCAGATGGGCCGCCGATCGTTTCCGAACAGGTCGCGGGCGTAGATCCACGCCATCGTGGAGGCCAACACCACCCGCAAGGATTTCGTCGCCTTCGACATTCTGGCCCGCCAGCCCAAGGTGGTGGGCATCTACCGCCTGATCATGAAGGCCGGCAGCGACAACTTCCGCGCCAGCAGCATCCAGGGCATCATGAAGCGGCTCAAGGCCAAGGGTGTGGAGGTCATCGTCTACGAGCCGGCGCTGGCAGAGGACCGGTTCTTCAACTCGGGCGTGGTGCGCGATATGGCGGCGTTCAAGGCTGAGGCGGATGTCATTGTCGCCAATCGGCGCGTAGCCGAGTTAGAGGACTCAACTGATAAGGTGTATACGAGAGATCTATTTGGAAGTGACTGAGTCACCTTCCAACGAGTTCACCGCAGCAGCCCTCTAATGCATCGACCCTATTCAGGGCTGCCTAGTGACAATCTATTAACTCTGAACATCCAAGTATGTGCAGGTCCATCCACATGATCTGAAGCGCCCGAATATTTCGATGAGCGTACTCAATAACCTGCTTGGATGTGTATAGCTTCAGTGGATTGAAATGTCCCCAGCCGTTTGGCTTGGGGTCGGACGGATCATGGGTTGGTCCAGATACATCCAAGACAGTCAAGGGCTTCTGACCTTCGACCGTCGCGGTCAACTGGAAGCGGCCACTTCGGCTGTCGCCTTCCACCAGCCAGTACTCCAGTGTGACCCAGCGCCCCACCGGAAACTCAAATGCGTCGTTCGTTTGTTCCCACCAAGTCTTGTCCCAGCGTCCTGCAGTCCCCAAGGATTGGGCGTGGGCCTGAAGTCGCAAGGCGCTGCCCCGTCCTGCCTGAGGCTTTGTGAGATTTACGGTAATGCGGAAGGGCAATGGTTCATTGCTCCAAGAGGCGTTGTTCCACCATTCGGAGACGGTCAGCCAGTCAATACGCCCTGGGAAGTCCCGCAGCACGGCCATGTCCGCTGGCAGCTTGACCCGCACACGAACGCGAAGTTGTCGGATGCCCTGGTTGCCATAGACATCCATCTGGACGCGACCCTTCGCTGGTTTGCCTGACCATCCCTTGGCATATGCCTGCTGCAGGCTGAATGCCAGAACTTTCCTGGCGGGTTGAGCAGGGTCAGGAACCAGGCGTGCATCGCGTTCTGTCGGCGTGCCACCCTCGAAGTCGATACGCGGTTCTGCCAGCTTGAGTGGCTCGGCGCCTTTGGCGCTTACGCCTTTGCAGCCGCGATTGCCACTTTTCAGGAGCACCTGCGTGAATCGGTCGTTGGTGTCATCCTGCAGGAGGTCGACGTCGTCGTTCATCGAGGCCTGCCACCAGACGGTAGTACCCGCGCATGCCGCTGTGAGCTTGGCCGCCCACACACCGGGTAGCGCCGCCAAGGTGGTGAGCAGCACTACGAAGGCATGGGTTCGTTGCATGTCAGCTCCGATGGGCTGGGTTCAGGTAGGCTGCCAAGCGATCTATCAGGGGCCCTGAGGCCTGAGCCGCCAATGTGGGCGCTGGCGCGAATACAGCTGGGTCGTCGAGCTTGGCCATCAGTTCGCGCTCATCCCACGCCACGGTGATTCCAGGACGGTTCGACAACCACTTGGCCGTGGCCATCTGGTGGTCATTCCGATGTTCGCCCTGAGCATGCCGGCGAGGCAACACCAGGATCGGCTTTCCCAGCCTCAGCGCGGTCAGGATCGATCCCATGCCGGCATGGGCGACGATAAGGTTCGCCTGCTGCATCTTTTCATCTGCTTCTGCCGGCGCCAGAAAGGCCGAGTACGGAATGGCCTTAGGGGCCTGCGATGGACCGATCTGGGCGTAGACCTGATGTTGCGGATTTGCAGCAGCCCACGCGTCCACCGCATTGACCAATCGGTCGAATCCTAGCTGCGTTCCAACGGTCACGAAAATCACAGAACGCTCCCCCAGAAAGCGGGTCCCCCGGGCTTGGCCAAGTGCTCCCACTGTGTCAGCCAGACATGTGCGAACCGTCTCGCATGAACGCCAGATCCGGACAACTCTTCTGCATTGGCAATGCTGTCAATCCAGACCGTACGCGCACCCAGCAAGCGCCCCCAAATAACGGCCGCCAACCCTGGCGCGGCCCCTGTGGTGACCACGAAGGCGGGCCGTAACCTGATCATGATCCAACCGACACTGACAAACAGCCGACACATCGCCCACAGCCTCGTCAAGTTGGCGTCCGGCACCACCCAAAGCCGTTCCTTCACGTCTTTTGCGTAGCCAGCCTTGGTGGTCATCCAATGCGTATCCAAGCCTTCGAAAGCCGCTTGCAGGCGTAGCAGTTGCACCCAGTGCCCCCCGCCTGAACCGACCGCCAGCACTCGTCTTGCCATTGCTATCGTCCTCCTCTATGGCCATAGCCCGTTCCAAGAGCAACCTGAATCCACAGGTCTTCAATCCGCGGGTACACCGCTGCGCTGGAGAAGTTGGTGTCGAAAGCCTCCCGGCCCTTGGCGGCAACGGCTTGCCGTGCGCGCTGGTCTGTCAGCACCTCTTCCATCACCGTCGTCAAGTCCGACAAGCTTCCGGGCGCCACCAGGTAGCCTCGGCCCTCACTGAGAACAGCAGGGATGCCACCGACGGCCCCGGCAATCACACAGTTGTCGCGTGCCATGGCCTCCAGGATGAACATGGGCATCGCTTCATCGCGTGAAGGCAGCACGGCCACAGCAGAACGATCCAACCACTCCATCAGTTCGCTGTGCGCCACACCACCCAGCCAGAGTGCGTCCGGGAGTGAGAGGTCGACCACTGTCGGATCTACATGCGGACCCGCAATCACCAAGGTCCAACCTCGGCCGGCGCCTGCGGCCCGCCAAGCCTTGACCAGGATGTCGACGCCCTTGCGAGCGGACACGACCCCGCCGAACACAACCAGTTGCTCCTTGTCTCTGGGCCTTCCAGCCGGCACGGCGTTTGGGAGGCGTTCAATCCGTGCATGAGGTAGCAGCGTTCTGACCGCATTCGACGTCTCATCGCTCAGGGCAATGACCGCGTTTGCATGACCGAGGACGCGTCGAACCCAAAACGGGCGACGACGAGCGAAGGCTGCGAAACTGCTGCCATGAAGATGGGCGATGGTCGGGACGCCTCGCCAGGCCGCGAGGCACATGAGCATACCTTCACGCACGAAGGAGCCGCCCTGCGATAGATGTGCGACCAGCACCTGCGGTTGCGAACGATCTAGGAGAAAAACTCTCTGAAGCGCGCGCCAGGCGAGGTACCAGGCCCGCGGGCCTTTCGAGCCGTCGCGCGAGGCGATCACCTTGACGTGGCTACGGCTGAATGGCCAAGCCAGATAAGCGTTGACAACCTGTGTCATGCCGCCAGCCACTTCGCCGTGTCGGCCTAGATGCCACACCACCGGTTGGGCGGTGCTTGGCGAATCACTCATCAGGCTGCTCCAAAGAGGCCGTCGACTTGCTGGCGCACCGCGTCCAGTCGCTCACGCGCAGTCGCAAGCGCGACCATCCATTGAGACCGCTGGTCCAGCGCCGAGCGCGCCTTGACGACAACGTCATGCGGCGTCAGGTTGCGCGAGTCATGCGCAAGCTCACCCATCCCGACCACTTCAAGATGGCGTCGAATCTTGGGCGATCCGTCCGTGACCAAGGCCAGTGGGATGGTGCCTTCGGTGAACGCCCCGATCAAGACATGTAGCCGATCGCTAACCGCCAGTGCAGAGCGGCGGTACACCTCACGCAGGGCTTCCTCCTGAACGTCGTGCTTCTCGCCATCCCAGTCCAAAAGCCCAGCACCAAGTTCGGCCGCCAACTGCTGGCTACGGTTCGAATCACGTGCGACCTGGGTCACGACCATGGGCTGCAAACCCAGCGCCTTGGCCGAGTCCCGAACGCCATTGATCCACGCTGCCGGGGGGTAGGGCCTGTCACCACGCATGGACACCACCATCAGGGGTCGGGAACCTTCAAGCGCAAGCTGTTCCGCCGTACTGCCTTCATTGAAACCGAGGTCGGGCATGATCTCTCCGACCTTAAGGTAATTTCGGGTGTCCGCGTCCCGCCAAAGCGTAAGTTCGGGCAATGAGAGCGACGGGCGCATCAACGCACGGGGAAGCGATGCGTAGTTGCGGGCACCTGCGCCGATGCGCACGACATGCCCACGACGTAGTCGCGTCAGCACTATCCAGGGCAACATGCCAATGTGCTCCTTCATGCCGACCAGGGTCAACTGGATCTCCCCGGGCTTGAAGAAGTAGTGCGCTCGGCCTCGGAGCGCAGCAGCGGCCCAAGCTCTCAGCCAAGAGGTCAAGCTGTGGTAAATCAGGTCCCTGTCATCCAGACCCAGGCCACGAACGTAGGCCGCAGTGGCGCCGTAGCCTACGTAGGCATGCAACTGACCGTGCCGCCGCAGCCAAGTGGGCAATGGTCGGCGAAGGATGATGTCGCCAATATTCTCGTGCTGCCCGACGAGCGGCAGAAAGATCTCATTCATATGGGTGCCTGTGGAAAGCGCTTGTTGTTGGCCATTCACGCTGCGTTCTTCTTCGTCCATCGATCCAGCATGGGCAGGTGCTTGCCGGAAAACTCGCGGATGGCACGGGCCTCTGTCTCTGACAGCCAGCTGCCAAGTAGCAGCAGCCAACCCAGGAATGCGATGCACCCCACTCCGGCGAGTGCCTCCCAGGGCAAGACAAGACCAGAGGCCAGAGCGGTCAGGCCGGCGAATAGCCCGGCAAGCAGGATGCGTGCTAAGCCGCGCACATCAGCATGAATACAGCGACCCCAGCGTCTGGCACTCATCAACGTTGCGCTCGCAACGAGGCTGACGCTAGCTAGTAGGCCGCCCATGGCGCCCGCAGGGCCGAAGCGTGCACCCAAGTAAACCGCCGGCCCGACGAACAACGACAACCAACCCAGGCGTCTGACGACGACGGATTGACGGGCCACCTGCAGTGCGGTCGAGCCAATGTTCTCGACAGCAGTCATCGCCGGAACCAGTGCGACGAGTGCCAGCCCCAGCCCGCCAGCCTCTGCCGATCGGCCAACAAGCAACGTGAGAAGTCGATCTCCGCCGAGTAGCCCAATCAAGAGCATAGGCACTGTGACAATTGCATTGACCTTCAGCAGCAGCCCGAAGGCCGCTGCGACGATCTCGTGCTGGCCCGCTTGGAATTTGGCGACCAGCATTGGTCGGATCAAGTTCGCAAACTGGGTCGAAGGTAGCAGGCGTGTGGCCTGGATCGTCAGTTGCTGCATGAATGAGAAGATTGCTGATGCCTCTAGACCTAGCACATGACCAGCAGCCACCCGGATCAGGCCTGCATTCGCGCCCATGGCCAAAAGCTGGGCCCAACTCATATCAAGGACAAAGCTGGTCAATTGCGAATCCGAGACCGGGCATGGTGCATCGCCGGAAACTACTCCCAGTTGTCGCCTGAGCATGACCGTGGCGGCCAACCAGGTCAGGCTGTGCAGGGCAATCTCAAGCGCCATCATGGTTTCGAAGTCGACAGCCTCTGCGGCCCAGAGTACGCTCAGCCCCAGCAATCGTCCGACGGGCAAGAGCGCCCTCAGCGGTTGGGCTATCCTTTGCAGAAGCATAGCCTCGAGCACATAGATGGTGTATTCGGACAGCAGCGCCAAGCCGGCGGCAAGCAAACCGAAAAGGGACGCCCGAGCATAGTCTGCAGGAAACCCGAACCATGCATAAGAGGTGGTCCAACTCCAGGCCAGCAGCCCGCCAAAGAGGACTGTGAGAGTCAGTCGAATCAAATTGAAGCGTCGCAGGATGCGTGGCAGTGAGTTGCCAGCACCTTTGGCCATGATCTCTGGTACGAACTGCTGCAGCGCAGGGACGATTCCTAGCGAGAGCATCGGCCGACCTAAGTCGATGAGAGCCAACACTAGCATGTACGCTGCAAAGTCAGAAGTACGCATCAAACGGACGCTGACCAATGTGAACGCGATCGCACCAACTCCTTGGACAACGCGACCCAAAAGGAAGTGCAAGAGCGCGGAGCGGAACGACCGGGCACTGAAATGGCTATGCCGCTGGGTCAAGCCGAACTCCTGACAAATTGGGATGACCTCGCTGGCTGCAAATCAGGCCGATTCCAACGAAGCACAACAGGCCCATTCCCGGATCTGTGATCACGAACGCAGTTGGCGAGACCAATACGGCGTAAGTGGCTGCCATGAAGGCGTAAAGCCCTAGGCCGGTGCCGGCCGATGCACCCTGCCGATACTGACGGTGCAGCCAAGCCAGCGGCATGACCAGTAGCAGTCCCAGCCCCCCAAGGCCCCACCAGCCCAACTCGGCGATGTAGCAGGCCATCACAGAGTCCATCAGGTACATGCCCTCGCGGAACCACCAATAGCCGCCCAGCCCAGCCTCAACATATAGACGGGTATCGAACTTGGCTGCGCCTACTCCACCAAAGCGGCCCAGTCCGGCGCCAAAAGGATGCTGCGCATTGGCGATGTGAACGGCGGCGTCGTAAAGTGCCGCGCGTGCCCCTGCCGGCCCGCTCGTCGCCCCGGCTTCCCACAACTGGCTTTCGCGAACGACTGCGTCGGGCGCGACCAAGTGCAGCGCACCCAGGGCGAGCGGCGCGACCAACACGGCAGACAGCATGAGCGACCGGATGGATAGGCGCCAGCGTCCTACCAGTAGCCCCAAGATGCACACGACCAGCAGCGCGGCTGCTTCCTGGCGCTGACCCGCCAGGACGATCAGGCCGCCGTACGCCAACAGGGGCATCAGGTATGGCCGCTTGCCATCGACGAACAGACGGGTTAAGCAGAGCAGGAACAGCGCAATGCACAGCGAGGCAAGCACGGACGAGTAGCCCAGAGGGCCTTGCGACCGAACCAAGAACGGAAGAAATGGATTGAGCGCATGCTCCACGAAAGATGCGCTGAAGACGGCCTGGAATGAGCCAGGCGCCAGCGCTTGCCACGCCACGAACGGGTAGATGTATAGCCAGCAAGTACCGACAAATCGCCAAAACCACTTCTCGGTGCGGGGTGACCAGGCCAGCCCGAAGCCGAAGGCCATCATCAGGAAGGGTTTCATGTTCGTAGCGAACTGGTAGCCCGCCGCGACGGGTATGGATCGACCCCTGATCGTGACAAGCAACTCCCACAGGACGAAGGCGCCCAGCATCATCAAGTAGACGGTCAGCCCCGGTACCGATGTGCGCCTACGGTACAGACCGATCAGAGACAATGGTGTGGCCGCGAGGAGCACTAGTTCTGCCAGAAATCCCAACGGTCGATGCACGATGGCTTGTACCAAAGGCGCGAAGAACGCGACGCCGAGCGCAAGCCAGAAGAATAGGTCGGTGTATTTTCCCCTGCTGGCATTGAACACAAGGTATGCATAGCCCAAGCCACCGAGCGTCACCAGCACTGGTACGGCTGCCATCAATGGGTCGGACAGAAGGCCCAGCATGGCACCTGATAGCAAAGCAACAAGCAGCGCGCCAATGACCACCCAAGTGCCGAGCCAGGGCCCATCTGTCGTCGTCTGTCGACTGACTTGCGGGTTCAAGCTCAAGTCCCGCCGAGAGCTGGCACTGCTTGGAGATCCAACGCACCGAACAGATTTGTCTGCGCTGCGGGAGTGAGCGCTGCAGCCAATTCTCGGATGAATGACTCCTGGACTAGCCAGCCCTGTTCCGGGTCGCGATCAATGCTTGAAACTCGAAATAGGTAGCCATCGGGAATCAAGCCCTGAGTGCCGTAACGCATTTCGATGAGCTTCTGTTCAATGCCACTAGCGACAACAATGTCGCCGATGACGATCCAATAAGTGACAGGTTCGTGGCGCTCGCCCAAAGCCATTCGCAATCGCTTGACCGGGATCGTTCGGCCAACAATGGTCAGCAACTCAGACCGTTGCCCTTCTACACGAAACCCTTGCGCCGGGTAGCACACTTCAGGGCGGTGGATGCTCATGCCACCTTCTCCCTTGTCGCCACCGTAGGCGATGGACAACATGATCCGTCGACCTTTGCTGTCAAGGTATGTTCGCGCGAGTACCTCGTTGTAGATCTTGTCAATCGTCGCCTGTGCATCCGGTGATGGGAGAATCACGTTGGAAAGTTCATCCTCCCGCCAATGGCCGAAGGCTCTGGGAACGAAGTCTTTCAGATTGCCGCGACGACGATGGTCGGCGATACGCTGTGAGGGTCGTGATGCGAAGCCGACTACAGAAATGGCGGCCATGCTGCCGGCAATTAACATCCAAGCCCTTCGACGACTGTTCACTGCTGATTCCCTTTGCGCTTGGCGATCAGGCCAAGCGTGCCATCAACCGCAAGGATCAGGCATAAGGCCACCAGAAACAGCACCATGCCGGCGAATCCGTGCATGAAGCCCTGGCCCGCAGCGTCTCCGAAGTAGTAGGTAACAAAGACCAAGACACAGACGCGTGTTACGTTGGCAAAAAATGAAATAGGTACCACGAGAATTGCAAGCAAGACATTACGCCAAACAGCGCCATGCCTGGCGATATTCATGTATAGAAGTCCGAGTGCTTCAAGGGTGAACATCGAATTCAGGCCTGCGCAGGCATCTGCCACTAGAAGTTGGTAGGGCCCGATAGACAGGATCACGCCAGCCCTTGCAATCGGATACCCTAGTGCGTGGATGAGGTCTGCGGCGACAGCCGAAACAGCTGATTTCAACGGGGTAGTCGCCGCCGCTACCAGTGCACTGGGTAGTGGGATTGTGAATATCAGGAAAAAGAGTGGGAACCAAGCCAATCTCAATCCAGTTGGGCCTCTGTAAAATAATATGAGACCCGATATTATAAGAATCATTGATGCCGTTTCAAGCATCAGAATGTACTGCGACCTGCCGAGCCAGTTCAAGGCCAAGCCCAGAATAAATACCCCGGTGCCTAATCCGACATGTTGCGGTTTCGGGCGGCTGTGAATTTCTGGCCATAGTCGCCACAAGAGCCAACCACTGACAACCATGATAATGGGGCCGTGCCCCTGCTCGTCACGAGACCATATGCTGGTGGCCAGTTGCTGCCAAGTAGGAAAGTAGAGTGCCAAGAAGCCGGCCATGACGAGGCAGACCATCCTCATGTCAACCCCTTTGGGAAAACCTTCAGTGGCGGTTGCCTGCCGATGGTCAATCATGGTCAGAACTCGTTCATTACGACGCCTGCGACTTGGGCGCCGGTAGCAGCAAGGTTCTGCACCAAGTCCTGCAGAGCGCCAATCCGGTTGGCATCCTTACGCGCGACTACCAACGCCACACCACATCGGGCCGCGGCGACGATTCCGTCTGCACCATACTGACCAGCCGGGGTGTCTACGACCACATGGTCGAACTTCTTGAGCAGTTCGTGCAGCAGCAGGCCAAAGGCCGGGCCCTGCAGCAGCTCCAGCGGGTTGGGCGGGCTGATGCCCACCGGCAGCACAAACAGGTTGGGCACGGCCTTGACCTGCCGGACCACGTTGTCGCCTCGCCGGCCGGCCAGCAGGCCGGACAGGCCGGTGCTGCCGTCCACGCCAAACACCTCGTGCAGGCGGGGGCCGCGCAGGTCGGCGTCCACGATCAGGGTGCGGCCGCCCAGCTGGGCCAGCGCCACGGCCAGGTTGGCGCAGAAGAAGGTCTTGCCGTCGCCGGTGTTGGGGCTGACCACGGCCAGGGCCTTCTTGGCGCGCGGGGCGCCCTCGGCGCTGCCGGGCTGGGTGCGCAGCAGGATCTGGGCGCGGATGGCCCGGAAGGCCTCGGCCTGCTGGGTGAAGGGCTGGTTGAGCACCACCAGCTCGGGGTTGGACTGCTCGCTGTCGGCGCCGCCGTAGGCGTAGTTGAACTGCTGGGCCAGGGCGTGCAGCACGTCGTCGGCCGTGGCGTAGCCCAGGGCGATGGCGGCCTCGCCAAACTTGACGCCGTGCGTCTTCTGGTGCGCCAGGATCTGGCCCACCTGGTCGGCGCTGAGGTTGCGGGTGTCGCGGATGATGTCGCCGATGCTGCGCACATCCTCGGCGGTGGGCAGGGCGCCAAAGGTACTGGCCTGGGCGTCCTGGGGGGGGCGGGAGTCGGTCATGGGGGTGTGTGCAGGCGCAGGTTCAAGGGCGGTTGCCGGGCGCCGGCAGGCGGCCACTGATCACGCGCTGGGCCATCAGGCTGGGCGGGCCGCGCTTCACGGCGGGCTTGGGCATCACGCCCAGCATGGGCAGGCCCAGGCTGTCCACCAGGTCTTGAGGGCCACGCACGCGGCGGTCCAACAGCTCGCGCACCAGGGCGCTGCCCACGGCCAGCAGGCCGCCCAGGAAGATGGCCACCAGGGTGTTGAGCAGCAGCTTGGGGCTGCTGGGCAGCAGCGGCGGGCTGGCGGGGCTCAGCACGTTGACGTTGGCCTGCTGGGTCTGGCTTTCCAGGCTGGTCTGGTTGAAGCGGCCCACGATGGCGTCATAGGCCTTTTGCGCGTTGTCCACATCGCGCTGCAGCACGCTCATGCCGTCGCGGCCTTCCTTCATTTTCAGCACCTTGGCGCGCTGGGCATCCAATTGCGCGCGCACCTCGGCCACGCGGGCGGCGCTGACATTGGCATTGACCTGGGTGCTGCCCACGGCGCGGCGGGTTTCAGCGTCCAGCCGGGCGCGCAACTCGGTGATGTTGGCGCGGGCCTGCAGCACCTGCGGGTGGTTGGCGCCCAGGCGGGTGTTCAGGTCCTGCAGATTGGCTTCGGCCCGGCTGAGCTCCAGCTTCAGGCTGCTCACCACGGGGTTGGTCAGCGCCTCGGTCATGCGGTCGCCGCTGATGGCGGCCTGGGCGTTGCGGCTGCTGGCCTCGGTGGCCAGGCTTTGCAGCACCACCAGCTGGCTGTTCAGCTCGTTCAGGCGCTGGGTTTCAATGTCCAGGCGCTCGTCGTTGCCGATGATGCCGCTGCTCTGCTGGTACTCGCTCAGGCGGGCCTGGGCGGCTTCCAGCGCATCGCGTGCATCCTTGGCGCGCTGGTCAAAGAAGCCGCTGTACTGGCGGGCCGGGTCTGCGCGCAGCTCGATGGCGGTGTCCACATAGGCCTGAACAAAGGCATTGGCCAGCGCCGACGAAAACTGCGGATCCGGCGCCTGGTAACTCACTTGGATAACGTTGCTTTCGCGGCTGGGTTTCACGTCCAGCTGCTTCTGAAAAACAGCCCCCAGCCAATCTTCAATGCTGCCCTGGCCCTCGGTCTCGTCCTGCCACTGCTGGCGCACCTCGGGGTTCTGGTCCAGCTTGAGGTTGCGGATCACGCGGCGGGCCACGCGGTCGCTGGTGATGATGTCCACCTGGGTGGCCATGATGCTGGCGTTGGCCATGCCACCCATCATCACGCCGGTGATGGGGTCGGGCTTGGCGTCCACCACCACGCTGGCGGTGGCGGTGAACTTCTTGGGCAGCAGCAGGCTGGCCACCACGGCGGTCAGCACGGTCAGGCCAAAGACCAGGGCGCTCAGCTTCCAGCGCGCGCGCAGGATGGCCAGGAATTGGGTAAAGGTCATGGCGGGGCTTAGAACAGGCTTTCGCGCACGTAGATCACGTCGCCGTCGCGCAGGGTTTCAGTCATGTCGGGCTGCAAGACCTGCACCTGGCCGTCGCTGCCGCGGCGGTGCACGCGAATGCCTTTTTCAGTGCCGCGCAGGGTCAGGCCGCCGCCGGCGGCCAGGCCTTGCAGCAGGGTCATGCCGCGCTCCAGGCGCAGCTGGCCGGGGCGTTGCACCTCGCCGTAGATGTAGATGAGCGGGGCGCGCTCCACGTACACCACGTCGTCGCCTTGCAGCACCAGGTCGTCGTCGCGGCTGGCGCTGTTGAACACCCGGGGCAGGTCCACCACGCGGCGGAAGGGCTGGTTGTTGCGGCTGCCCACCACGGTCACCAGGTCACCGCCCAGTTGGCTGATGGTGCCGCCGGCCAGGGCCAGCACGTCGCTCAGGCGGGTGCCGCCCTTTTCCAGCGCGTAGCGGCCGGGGCGGTTCACCAGGCCCAGCACGCTCACCTGGCTGCCGCGCGCCTGCATCAGCACCACGGTGACCTGCGGGTTCTTGACAAAGTCGCCCTTGCGCAGGCCGTCGGCGATGGCTTTTTCAGCGTCGCCCACGCTCAGGCCGCCCACGCGCACCGCGCCCAGCAGCGGGTAGCTGATGACGCCGCCGTCGGACAGGCGGGCTTCCAGGCTCAGGTCGGGGTTCTGG
>JAFLDI010000060.1 GCA_017302485.1 Burkholderiales bacterium
GGTGGTGCTGAACCCGGCGGCCGGGGTGATCGTCGTGCGCGCCTCACCGGCCGAGCTGCGCCAGGTCGAGCAGTACCTGGCGGCGGTGCAGATCAACATCGAGCGCCAGGTGATGATCGAAGCCAAGATCGTCGACGTGGTGCTGGGCAGGGAGTCGCAGCAGGGCATCAACTGGAGCAGCTTCGGCAAGTTCCTGGGCCGCGGCAAGCTCAGCGTGGGCATGTTGCAGCCGGGTGCCAGCGTCGGCAACACCGGCGACCTGGTGGACGGCAGCGGCAACACCGCGACGCCCGGCAGCGCCATGGTGGCCAATGCCCTGGGTGGCGGCATGTATGGCATCGCCTTCCAGGCCGGCACCTTTGCCGCCATGCTCAACTTCCTGCAGACCCAGGGCGACGTGCAGGTGCTGTCCAGCCCGCGCATCGCCACCCTGAACAACCAGAAGGCGGTGCTCAAGGTGGGCACCGACGAGCTCTACGTCACCGGCGTGGCCAGCACCAGCACCAGCACCGCCACCAGCTCCAGCAGCACGCCCACGGTGACGTTGCAGCCCTTCTTCTCGGGCATTGCGCTGGACGTGACGCCGCAGATCGACGAGCGCGGCAATGTGATGCTGCATGTGCATCCCAGCATCAGTGTGGTCAGCGAGCGGCAGAAGAATGTCGACCTGGGCTCGCTGGGCAGCTACAAGCTGCCGCTGGCCACCAGCGCGGTCAACGAGACCGATTCGATCGTGCGCGTGGCCGACGGTCAGATCGTTGCCATCGGCGGCCTGATGACACAGAGCCAGACCCTGGACAAGTCGGGTCTGCCGGTGCTGGGCGACATGCCGCTGCTGGGCAACCTGTTCAGCCAGAAGAACGTGGTCAGCCGCAAGCGCGAGCTGGTCATCCTGATGAAGCCCACGGTGATCCAGGACGGGCGCTGGCCGGAAACAGCCGAGGACGCCCGCGCCCGCCAGGTCAGCCAGCTCGAGGCGCCGGCCCGCTGAGCCGCCGAGACCGCGATGGCCCGCCCCGAACGCGTCCGCCTGGGTGACCTCCTGATCAAGGAGGGCCTGCTCGCGCCTGAACAGCTCGAGCGCGCGCTGGAAGAGCAGCGGCGCACCGGTCGCAAGCTGGGTCGCACCTTTGTCGACAACGGCTGGGTCACCGAGGAACAGGTGGCCCGCCTGATCGCCCGCCAGCTGGGCATGCCTTTTGTCGAACTGCAGCCGCAGTCGTTGCGGCCCGAGCTGATCAAGCTGCTGCCCGAGGTGCAGGCCCGGCGCCTGCGCGCCGTGGTGCTGGCCGAGGAGGGGGGCTCGCTGCGGGTTGGCATGGCCGACCCCACCGACATCGGCGCCTACGACGAACTGGGCCGGTTGCTGCGCCGGCCGGTCGAGGTGTCGGTGATCACCGAGGGATCCTTCCTGGCGGCCATCGAGCGCTGCTACCAGCGCAGCGACGAGATTGCCGGCCTGGCGCGCGAGCTGACCAGCGAACTGGGTGCTGCCGACAATCGTCTGGCCGATGTGCTGGGCCTGGGCAACCTGGGCGCCGAGGACGCGCCGGTGGTGCGCCTGCTGACCTCGGTGTTCGAGGAGGCCCTGCGCGTGCGCGCCTCGGACATCCACATCGAGCCGCAGGAGCGGCAGTTGCGCATCCGCTTTCGCATCGACGGCCTGCTGCGCGTGCAGACCGAGACCGACGCCAAGATCGCCGGCGCCGTGGCGCTTCGGCTCAAGCTGATGAGCGGTCTGGACATTTCCGAGAAGCGCCTGCCCCAGGACGGCCGCTTCGCGGTCAAACTGGCCGCCGGCACGGTGGACGTGCGCATCTCCACGCTGCCCACGCAGCATGGCGAGTCGGTGGTGATGCGCCTGCTCAACCAGAATGCCGGCCTGCTCGAGCTGGAGCGGCTGCACATGCCCGAGCGCACGCTGGCCGCACTGCGCCGTGCCATCGCCCGGCCCAGTGGCATGGTGCTGGTCACCGGCCCCACCGGTTCGGGCAAGACCACCACGCTGTACGCCGCGCTCAACCAGCTCAACAGCACCGACCGCAAGATCCTGACCGCCGAGGACCCGGTGGAGTACCGCCTGCCGGGCCTGAACCAGGTGCAGGTGCAGGAGAAGATCGACCTCAGCTTCGAGCGCGTGCTGCGTGCCGCGCTGCGCCAGGACCCGGACGTGGTGCTGATCGGCGAAATGCGCGACCAGGAGACCGCCGAGATCGGCATGCGTGCCGCCATCACCGGCCACCTGGTGCTGTCCACGCTGCACACCAACGACGCGCTGTCCACGCCGGTGCGCCTGCTCGACATGGGCGTGCCGCGCTACATGGTGGCGCTGTCGCTGCAGATGGTGCTGGCGCAGCGGCTGGTGCGGGTGATCTGTCCGGCCTGCAAGGCGCCAGCCGAACCCTCGCCGGCCGAGCGGCAGTTCCTCGAGACCGAGCTGGGCGATCGGGCGGCCGACACGCCGTTCTGGCGCGGCCGCGGCTGCGCGCTGTGCAACCACACCGGCTACAGCGGCCGCACCGGCATTTACGAGTTCGTCGAGATGACCCAGGAACTGGTCGAGGCGCTCAACCATGGCGAGGCACAGGCCTTCACCCAGGCCGCCAGGCGCCAGATGGCAGGCCACACGCTGCGCAGCGATGCCGTGCGTCTGGCCATCGAAGGGCGCAGCACGCTGGAAGAGGCGATGCGGGCCACCAACCAGGTGGATGACAGCTGATGGCCGAGTTCGCCTACACCGGCCACGGCCCGGGCGGATCCGTCTCCGGCACGCTGGACGCGCCGACGGCCGGCGCCGTGGCCGAAATGCTGCAGGCGCGCGGCATCACGCCGTTGCGCATCCAGGCTGGTGCGGCGCCCGCTGCGCCGGTACAGACCGTCCAGCTGCGCCTGCCGGCCTGGCGCTCCGCGCGTGTGGGTACGGTGGATCTGCTGCTGTTCTCGCGTCAGCTCAACACCCTGCTGCGCGCCGGTGTGCCCATCCTGCGGGCGCTGGGGGGGCTGATCGAGTCGGCCGCCAACCCGGCGATGCGCGCCACGCTGGCCTCGGTGCGCCAGACCCTGGAGTCCGGGCGTGAGCTGTCGCAGGCCCTGGCGAGCCATCCGGCGGTCTTTGACGCCTTCTACATTGCCATGGTCCGCGTCGGCGAGGCCACCGGCCGCCTGGACGAGGTCTTCCTGCGCCTGTTCAGGCATCTGGAGTTCGAGCAGTTCATGCGCCAGCAGGTGCGCTCGGCCCTGCGCTACCCGAGCTTCGTGGTGGCGGCCATGGTGATCGCGGTGGCGGTGATCAACCTGTTCGTGATACCGGCCTTCGACCAGGTGTTCCGCAATTTCGGCGCCGAGCTGCCCTGGATGACACGGATGCTGATGGCCACGTCGGCCTTCACGGTGCAGTTCGGCTGGCTGCTGGCCCTGGGGGCGGTGGCCGGTTTCGTGGCGTTGCGCCGCTGGGCGGCCACGCCCGCCGGTCGCCTGGTCTGGGACCGTCTCAAGCTGCGCCTGCCAGTGGCCGGCAAGATCGTCCACAAGGCCACGCTGTCACGCTTTGCGCGCAGCTTTGCGCTGTCGCTGCGTTCTGGCGTGCCGGTGGCACAGGCGCTGGCTGTGGTGTCGCAGACCGTGGACAACCGCTGGATCGGCCAGCGGGTGGAGGGGATCCGCGACAGCGTCGAGCGCGGCGAGACCATCCTGCGTGCCGCCGCGCTGGCGGGCATCTTCACGCCGGTGGTGCTGCAGATGATCGCGGTGGGCGAGGAGACCGGCGCGGTCGATGAACTGATGGACGAGGTGGCCGACCTGTATGCGCGCGATGTCGAGTACGAGCTCAAGACCCTGTCGCAGCAGATCGAGCCGATCCTCATCGTCTTCCTGGGCGTGCTGGTGCTGATCCTGGCGCTGGGCGTCTTCCTGCCGGTCTGGGACCTGGGCCGTGCGGCCTTCAAGAAATGAGCGCGCAACGCCCGCCGCGACCGCCTCAGGGATTCAGCCTGCTGGAGCTGATCGTGGTCATCGTCATCGTCGCCTCACTGATGGCCGTGGCCCTGCCGCGCTACCGCGATGCCCAGCGCTACGCCCGCATGGCCATGCTCGACAACATGGCGCTGCTGATGCTGGGTGCCGTCGACCAGTTCCACTGGCAATGCCTGGCCACCCAATCACGCGATCAGCGCGAGGACTGCCGCGAGGTGCGCGTCGGCCTGTGGCTGGTGCGCGGCGACAACGGCTACCCGCAGGCCGGGCTGGACGGCATCGGCCGCCTGGTCGGCCTGGTGCCCGGCGAACCCGCGGCCGACCAGTTTCGTGTGGAAACCACCCGGCTGCATGGACAGGCCGGGCTCAAGGTCGCGCTGCGACATGCCGACAACGGGACGTGCGAGCTGATCTATCTCGCGCCTGCCGGCGTGGGGCAGCGGCCGGAGATCACCGTCCTGCAGTCCACCTGTTCCTGACCCACCCCGCCTCGAAGGAGATTCCGATGAGATCGTCACACCAAGGCTTCACGCTGATCGAGTTGATCGTCGTGATCGTCATCCTGGGCATCCTGGCCGCCACGGCCTTGCCCAAGTTCATGGACCTGCGCGACGACGCCTACACCTCGGCCGCCCAGGGCGTGGCCGGTGCCGGCGCCGCGGCCATGAACCTCAACTACAGCGGCTGCATGCTGACCAACAACACCGTCACGGCCAACAAGTGCGTCAAGGTGGACAACTGTTCCGATGTCGCCAGTCTGCTGCAGGCGGGGCTGCCCAGTGGATACAGCGTGTCGGCCTCGGGCTCCGACCTGGGCACCACCAACGGCGCCACCGGCGACTGCAACGTGTACTACACCGGCTATCAGGCCGAAGAGCTGGCGAGCTTCAAGGGCATCGCCGCCGGCAACTGAACCCTGCCCGCCTTTTTCGCAAGGAGCAAGCGATGAAACCCACCTCCCAACGCGGCTTCACGCTGATCGAGCTGATCGTCGTGATCGTCATCCTGGGCATCCTGGCGGCCGCCGCCTTGCCCAAGTTCATGGATCTGCGCGATGACGCTTATGACGGCACCGCCGCCGGCGTGGCTGGTGCGGCCGCCGCCGCGATGAACACCAACTACGCGGGCTGCATGCTGACCGGCAACGCGGTCACGGCGGACAAGTGCGTCAAGGTCGACCAGTGCTCGGATGTCTCCGGGCTGCTGCAGGGGGGCCTGCCCAGCGGCTACAGCGTGGCGGCGTCCGGCTCCGAGCCCGGCACCACCAACGGCACGGTGGCCGACTGCACCGTCTCGGTGAGCAACAGCACCGCCAACTTCAAGGGCATCGCTGCCGGCAACTGATCCCGACCTTCGGGGCGGGTCTCATTCCAGGCCAGGCTGATCCGGTGCGCGCCCGACGACGCGCTGCCGGTTCAGGCTGGCCTTTGTGCGCCTATTCGGCGCTTTGCCCGTGGCGTGTCTTCGCAGAATCGACGTATGTCGAAGTTCGTGCGACTGCTGCTGCATGGTCTGCTGCTGGGGTGCGCCTGGATCGCATTGCCCGCCGCGGCGGCCACCTTCACAGCCAGCAGCACCACCTACAGCTGGGATACGGTGACGACGAATGCGGGCGTCAGCGGCGACGACGTCTCCTCGGCAGCCATCAACCTGCCCTTCACCGCCAGTGTCGGCGGGGTGTCGCTGACCAAGGTCTACCTCGCGTCGAACGGCCTGGTGGCCTTCACCGCGGCGAACACGGGTTACAACAATTCTGCGCTGCCCAGCGGATCGGCGCCGTTGCTGCTGCCATTCTGGGACGACCTGCGCACGGATGTGAGCGGCGCTTCGGTGCTGTACGGCACGCTGGGCACGGCCCCGAACCGCCGCTTCGTCATCACCTGGAACAACGTCGCGCTCTACGCGAATACCTCGACCCGCCTGACCTTCCAGGCCGTGCTGTACGAGTACGGTGATGTCGAGTATCGCTACCAGAGCATGGGCGATACCGGCTCCAGCGCCACGATTGGTCTGCAGCTGAGCGGCAGCGACTACACCCAGTGGAGCCTCAACACGCCGGCCAAGGCAGCCTCGTCCACTGCGATCCGCTTCACCGCAGCCGAGGGGTCTTCGCCGGGCGGCGTCAGCGGCCATGTCTGGTGGAGCCGCGCCGGCTCGATCGGCCTGGCCGACGGTGCCGGCATCAGCACCTGGCTCAACCATGCCAGCTTCAGTCGCAACCTCAGCGGCAGCACCACGGCGCCGGTGTACCGCAACAGCAACGCCCGCAACATCAACTTCAACCCGTCGGTGGAGTTCACCAGCACCACGGCCACCGCGGCGGGGGCGCAGTATTTCACCGGTCCCAGCTTCCTGGGCAGCGCCACCTGGACGCGGGCCCACTACGTGGCCGTGGCCTACCCGACGGGGAGTTCGCAGAACAACTGGCTGTACTTCGAGGACACCGTGCAGCCAGGTGGTTACAGCGACGGGCGACTGTCAGTCCATGTGCCCTGGTACGGCCAGATCTACTGGGACAGTGGCAACTGCTGCACCACCAATCGCCTGTCCTACACGCCGACACGGCTGGTGAATGCGCCGTCGGTCTACCTGTTCACGCTGGACACCACCAGCACCGGTGCACCCGGCACCGGCAAGCAGAGCATCCGCCAGGATGGTGCCGAGGTGGGCGCTGTCGGCGGCGGCACCGGCAACGCGCAGATCAGCGTCACCGGCAACGGTGGCGCGTTCCGGGTGGGCTGGCCGGGCTGGGACGGTACCTTCCAGGGTTACCTGGCCGAGGGCATGATGTTCCTGGGGACGTCGATGACACCCACCCTGGCCAACCAGCTGGAAAGCTATCTGGCGGTCAAGTACGGCATCACGCTCGGCGGCAACGGGGCCAGCGGTACGGGCTACCGCCACAGTGGCGGCGGCACGATCTGGGCGGCCGGCACCGGGCTGCACTACAACGTGGCCGGGCTTGGGCGTGACGACACCACCAAGCTGGACCAGCGCATCTCGCGCTCGGTCAACAGTGGTGATCAGATCACCATCACGACCTCGGCCACGGTGCCGGCCACCAGCAGCACGATCGCCCCGACCACCGGCACCGCCTTCTCGGCCGACCGTTCCTTCGTGCTGGCCGGCGACAACAACGGCACGGTGGAGAACACCGTGTCGATCGGCAGCGGAGTGCTGGCCGGCCGGGCCCGCAGCGGCCGCCTGTGGCGCCTGCAGACCACCGGCACCGTGCCCACGCAACTGACGGTGTGCATCCCGGATGCCCTGATCCCGGCCGGCTTCCTGACCGGCACGCTCACCGACCTGCAGCTCAATGTGGCCAGCGACAGCGGCCTGAGCAGCAACGTGGCGTCGGTGGTGGTGGCCAGCGCCAGTTGCCCCGGCACCGGGGCGGGGGTCAGCACCTCGGTGGCAGGCCGCTCGGCGACGCTGTCGGCCGCGCAGCTCAGTGCTCTGGGTGGCAGCGGTTACTTCAGCGTGACGCGGCGCCAGCTCGATCACATCGAGGTGAGCACCGATGCGACCACCTCGGTCACCTGTCAGCCCACCACCTACACCATCCGCGCCTGCGCCGATGCGGCCTGCACCGGCTACTACACCGGTGGGCTGAGCGGCAGCCTGGCGATCACCGGCACCGGCGTCACCGTCACCTACCCGAGCGGCGCGGCCTGGAGCATCGCGGCCGGCTCGGCGACCACGACCATCCAGGCGCAGGTCACCTCCACCGTCACGGCCACCGTCGGCCTGACCGGTCTGTCGGTGACCCCGGGCAACGCCAAGCCGGTGTTCTGCGGCCTGGGCGTGGCGGCGACGTCGACCAGCAGTTGCAGCTTCACACCGGCCAGCAGCGGCTTCCTGTTCGACGTGCCGTCACACCGCGCCGGAGAGTCGCAGTCGGTCACCATCACGGCAATCAAGAACACCGGTGGCAGCTGCGGGGCTGCGTTCAGCGGCACCAAGAGTGTCACCTTCAAGTGCAGCTACCAGAACCCTGCCACCGGGACGCTGCCGGTGCTGGTCAACGGGACCGCCGCCAATGCGGCGGGCAACGCCGCGGGGGCCTGCGACGCCAGCGGCAAGGCCCTCAGCCTGAGCTTCAACACCAGCGGTCGGGCCAGCCTGAGCGTGCAGTACAAGGACGCCGGCCAGATGGCCCTGACGGCCAGCTATGTCGGCAGCGGCGCCGACGCCGGCCTGAACCTCAATGGCAGCGATGGCTTCGTGGCGGCGCCCTATGGCTACAGCATCAGCGGCCTGCCGGCCACCGTGAAGGCCGGTGAGACCTTCTCGGCGACCGTCACGGCCGTCAACAGCCTGGGCACCACGACGCCCAACTACGGCCGCGAGAGCACGCCGCTCAAGCCGGCGATCAGCTTCTACCGGGCCAAGCCGGGCGGCAGCGGTGCGGTGGACGGCAGCTTCACGCTGGGCAGTGCCGGCGCCGTCAGCAACGGCAGTCACACCTTCAGTGGCAACGCCTGGAGCGAGGTGGGCCGCCTGGAGGTCACGGCCCGCCTGGCCAGCGGCAACTACCTGGGCAGCGGCATCTCGGTGGCCGGGACCACCGGTGCCTGGACCTACTGTGCCCATGAGCACGGCACCTGCACGCTGCCGGCCGGCAGTGTCGCCACGGTGCGCTACATCTCGCGCGGCAAGCTGCTGCACCTGCATGGCGTCAGCGGCAGCCTTGCCTGCGAGAACACCACCTTTGGATCCGACCCCGACTACGGCTTCGAGAAGGACTGCTACTACGCCATCCAGACCGGCAGCCAGACCAGCGACGCCGGCAGCATCGGCGTCATCCCGCACCACCTGGACGTGCAGACCAGCGCCGCCTGTGGCAGCTTCAGCTACTCGGGCCAGCCCTTTGGCGTCACGGTGACCGCGCGCAACGCCACCAGCGCCATCACGCTGAACTACGACGGCAGTGCCGCCACCAGCCCCAACCAGGCCCAGGCGATCGGCTTCAGCGAGGCCAGCGGCAACAGCACCGGCAGCTTCAGCGGCAGCCTGGCGGCCAGTGCCTTCACGGCCGGCGTGGGCAGTGGTACCGGGCCGGCGTTCAGCTTCAGCAGCAAACTCACGACCGAGCAGACGATCCGCGTGCGGGCCGTCGATGCCAACGGCATCAGCTCGCAGGACTACGCCGAGGGCGAGATGCTGGTGCGCAGCGGCCGACTGACGGTGTCCAACGCTTTTGGAACGGACCAATCCAGCCTCCAGCTGCCGCTGCAGGTTCAGACCTGGAGTGGCCGCAGCTGGGTGCTCAACAGCGACGACAGCTGCAGCGTGGTTCCGACCAGTGCGGTCGTCCGGCCGCGTGTGCTGAACCACAACGGCAGCACTGCCACCTGGAGCAGCGCCGTCAGTGCGGTCAGCCTGAGCGCGGGCCAAGGCACGATCACACTGGCGCCCCCCAGCCCGTCCGGGACCGGCACGGTGGATGTGGCCGTCAACCTGGGCAGCGGCACGGCGGCGGACCAGAGCTGCCTGAGCAGCCATGCCAGCTCGGCGGGCGCCGGCCCGCCCTGGCTGCGCTCGCGCAACGGCGCCTGCGCCGCGACCTGGGACCGCGACCCGTCGGCGCGCGCCACCTTTGGCGTCTACGCGCCGGAGACGCGCAAATCCATCCACCTGCGGGAACTGTTCTGATGGCACGTGCACGCGGCTTCACGCTGGTCGAGCTGGTGGTGGTGATCGTGCTGCTGGGGGTGCTGGCAGCGGTGGCCCTGCCGCGCCTGGAAGCCGCCAGCGGCCTGCGTGCCGATGCCTACCGCGACAGCGTGGTGGCCGGACTGCGGCTGGCGCAATCCACCGCGCTCGGCCATCGGCGCCTGGTGTGTGTGAGCTTCAGCAGCGGTGCCATGGCCTTGCGCATTGCTGCGGCCAATCCAGCCAGTGCCTGCAGCGCGGACCTCAGCGGGCCCGACGGCTCAGCCGCCTGGGCCACGCCACCCAGCGGCACTTCGATGACGGGTTCGCCATCGACCAGCCTGTTCTTCCGCCCCGATGGGTCGGTCGGCTCGACGGCCAGCAGCGCGGCGACCGACTTCAGCCTGACGCCCACCGGGCTGTCGGCGATCACTGTGCGGGGGGCCAATGGCGTGGTTCGCTGAGTCTCGGCGTCAGCGCGGCATGACGCTGGTCGAGATGGTCATCGCGATGGTGGTGATCGGCGTCGGCCTGGCCGGGGTGATGCTGGCCTTCTCCATCGTGGGGGCCGGCTCGGCCGACCCGGTGGTCCAGCGGCAGCTGCAGGCGGTGGCCGAGGAGATGCTCGAGGAAATCAGCCTCAAACCCTACGTCGCCGCGGCCAATGCGGCCCCCGCGGCCTGCGCCCGCAACACCTTCAACGACGTGGCCGACTACCACGGCTACAGCAGCAGCGGCCAGGTCTGCACCATCGATGGGACGCCGATCCCGGCGCTGGCCGGCTACTCGGTGTCGGTCAGCGTGGTCAGCGGCACGCTCGGCGGCGTGGCGGCGGCGCTGAAGATCACGGTCACGGTCAGCCGGGGCAGCCAGACGCTGAACCTGGTGGGCTGGCGCACGGACTACGCCTCATGATGCGCCGCGTCCGCACTCATCGGGGCTTCACGCTGGTGGAGCTGGTCATGGTGATCGCCGTCACCGGGGTGCTGGCCGCGGCGCTGGTGGTGTTCGTCATGCCGGCCATGGGCCTGTACCTGGCGAGCCGCGACCGGGGCGAGCTGTTGCACGAGGCCGATGCGGCGCTGGCACTGATGGTGCGCGATGTGCGCCGGGCGGTGCCCAACTCGATCCGCATCGTTGGTGACCAGTGCATCGAGCTGGTGCCCACGCACGGCGGCGGCCGCTATCGCATGGGGCCGGACACCGTCAACGACAGCGGGCCTTCGTGCACACCGGGCGCCGACTGTGCGGCCTGGATCGACACCGGCGTGGCCACCACCGACTTCGATGTGCTGGCCGCCAGCGGCCATGCCGCGGCAGTGGGCGACTACGTGGTGATCAACAACCAGAATGGCAACGATGTCTACGAAGGCGGCAACCGCGCGCTGGTGACGGCGGTGGCCACACCGGCCGCGGCCTTCGGCACCCAGCGAGTGACGATGGGCTCGCTGCAGGTCACGCCGGGATACCACGGTGGCCGCTTCCTGCTGGTGCCGGCCAGCCGCCAGGCGGTGTTCTTCAGCTGTGTCGGTGCCGATGGCACGCTGGACGCCGACGGCAACGGCAAGGGCACGCTGCGGCTGTCGCAGGCCTACGGCTTCAACGCCAGCCCGCCGACCAGCTGCCCCAGCGGCGGCGCGGTGCTGGCCGAGCGCGTGCGCAGCTGCCACTTCGTCTACGACCCCAACCAGGGCGCCACCCAGCAGAGCGGCTTCGTCTGGCTGGACATCGAGCTGGCCCGCTCGAATGAGACGGCACACCTCAGCATGGGCGCCCACGTGAGCAACGTGCCATGAACAGGACACGGCCCCCTGCACAACGAGGCTTCGGCGCGATCGCTGCCGTGGTGGTGCTGGTGCTGCTGTCGGCACTGGCGGCCACCGTGGTCCGGCTGGGCAGCGCGCAGCAACTGGGGGCGGCGCAGGGCCTGTCTTCGGCGCGTGCCGCTGCCGCTGCCGCCGCCGGCCTGGAGTGGGGGGCCTGGCAGGCGCTCAAGGGCAGCTGGACCACCTGCAGCGGTGCCAGCCAGACGCTGGACCTGAGTGCCGACACCGGCCTGTGGGTCACGGTGCGCTGCGACTCGGTGAGCTACAACGAGGGCGAGGGCGCTCCCGGGAGCGCGCTGGCTCTGCGCAGCTTCACGATCACCGCCACGGCCTGCAATGCCTCCGGTGGCTGCCCCGACAACGGCCGGGCGGTGGAGCCGGGCTATGTCGAGCGGGTCCGGCAGGCCGTGCTGGTCAACTGAGCACGCTGCGAAAGCCGCTGAAGCCGCTGCCATCGTGGGGCTCGGCGGTCACGCGGCGCCAGGCACGATGCAGCCGCGGCGCCTCGGCGAAGCTGGCACCGCACAGCACGGCATCACCGGCGCGTCCGGGCCGCGCGTGAACGCTGGTGGTGGCCCAGTCCGGCAGGCTGGCGTCGCTGTCGAGCGTGTCGGACGTCCACTCGCGCACCTGGCCCCAGTCCAGGGCACCCGCACGTGCTGCGGCTTCCCACTCGTCCGCCGTGGGCAGGCGTCGGCCCGCCCACTGGCACCAGGCCTGGGCCTCGTGGCGGCTCAGGTGCATGGCGGGCGAGCGTGGTTCCAGCGGCAGCCAGCGGCCAAAGCGCGCAAGCTGCCAGGCCCCTTTGTCGTCACGGCCCAGATGGCGCGGCCGGTCACGGTGGTGGCGCTGCTTCCAGGCCCAGCCCTCGGCCGTCCACCACCTGGCGTCCTCATAGCCTCCGGCCTCGATGAAGGGCAGGAAGCGACCCCAACTGACCGCTTGGCGGTCCATGACCAGGGTGGCGAGCGGGATGTCGCGGGCCGGCGACTCGTCGGGTGCACGCCAGGTGCCGCTGGGTCCACCCAGGACGTGCTTGGCAGCCGCAAGGGTCTGCGGGGTGTCGTCACCCGTCAGCACCGGCAAGGCGGGCAGGGCGGCGTCGGGCCAGGCCCCCAGGTCCTGGGCCAGTCCCAGCCAGGTCGCCCGCTGATGGTCTTCATGCCACAGCAGCAGGCGCCACACCGACAGATCGGCCGTGCCCTGGCGGGCCTGCTGCGCCAGCAGGCCCAGACTGCGGGCGCGGCGCTGCTGCAGTTCAGCCAGCGCAGGCAAGAGCCGGGGGACCTCGGCGTGCCAGCGGCCGGCATGGCTGACCCGCCGCGGGTCCAGGGCCTCGTCCTCGCGCGCCAGCGAGGCGCGGG
>JAFLDI010000061.1 GCA_017302485.1 Burkholderiales bacterium
GGCCCGCGAGCGCCACACCGGTCTGGTGGCCACCGGCGAGTTTGGCGCCGACATGCAGGTGCACCTCGTCAACGACGGACCGGTGACCATCCCGATGCGCCTGGCCTGAACGACAACGGGCGCCCGAAGGCGCCCGCTGGCTGGAGGGTTGAGGTCCTCGGCAGGTGATCAGTCCGCGTACTGACCAGCGGCCTTGATGGCGGTGCCGAGTTTGGTGATCTCGGCCTCGACGAACTTCTTGTGCTCGGCCGGATTGACGCGCGCGTCTGTGACCACCACCGCGCCCAGCGCCTCTTCACGCTTGATGAACTCGGGGTCCTTCAGCGCGGTCTTCAGCGCGGCGTTGAGCTTGTCCAGCACCGGCTTGGGCGTGCCCTTGGGGGCATACATCGCGTGCCAGATGGTGACGTTGAAGCCCTTCAGGCCCGACTCGTCCAGCGTGGGCAGCTTGGCCAGCGCGGGCGAGCTGAGGTGCTTGAGCGTGCTGACCGCATAGGCCTTGACCTTGCCGCTTTCGATCTGGCTGGTGGTGTTGGTGGTCTGGTCGCACATGATGTCGACCTGGCCGCCCAGCAGGTCGGTCATGGCGGGGGCGGTGCCCTTGTAGGGCACGGTGGTCATGTCGACCTTGATGGCCTGCTGGAACATCAGGCCGCACAGGTGCGAGGCCGAGCCCAGACCGGCGTTGGCCAGGTTGATCTTGCCCTTGTTGGCGTCGATCCACTTGGCCAGCTCGGCGTAGTTGGCGGCCGGCAGCGTGGGGCGGCCGATCAGGGTCATCGGCACCTCGTTGATCATGCCCAGGTACTCGAAGTCGTCCAGGGTCTTGTACTGCAACTGGCGGTACAGCGAGGGCGAGGTGGCCATGCCCACGTGGTGCAGCAGGATGGTGTAGCCGTCCGGGGCGGCCTTGGCCACCTTGGTGGCGCCCAGCGTGCCGCCGGCGCCGCCGACGTTCTCGATGACAATCGTGCCGCCCAGCGGCTTGCGCAGGGCCTCGGCCAGGTCGCGCGCCACCTTGTCGGTCGGGCCGCCGGCCGCGAAGGGCACGACGATGGTGACCGGCTTCTCGGGGTACTCGGCCAGGGCCGGCAGGGCCAGCGCGGCAAGAGCGGTGGCGGCAAGGGTCTTCAGGCGCAGATTCATGCGGTGTCTCCTGGGTGCATGACAAGGGGTGGGCGGATGGTAGGGGGGCTGGAAGGGGGCGCCATGTGGGGAACTACGTAATCCCTGCCGCCCACGTCACAATCGGCGCATGAGCCGCAGCATCCGATTCGACCTGCCCGCCACCGCCCCGGAGGTCGACCACCCGCGCGAGGAGCGCCGGGAACAGGGCACCCCCGAACGCCACACCTGGACCCTCTATGAGCCGCCCGGCCAGGGCCTGGCGGCCGGCATCTGGGACTGTGAGCCGGGCCGCTGGCGCATCGTCTTCGGCCCGAACGAGCACGAGTACTTCGTGGTCCTGTCCGGCCGCGTGCGGGTGCATGACGCGCAGGGTGGCTTCACCGAGGCCGGGCCTGGCGAGGCCATCGTCATCCCGCCGGGCTTCGAGGGCAGTTTCGAAGTGCTTGAGAAGGTCCGCAAGCACTTCGTGATCGTCGACCGCTGACCCGCTCTACTTGTAGTCCCGCGCGTCCTCGATCACCTTGCCGTCGTTGGGCAGGGCACCGGGTGCCAGCAGCAGCACCTCGCTGCGCAGCTTGGTGACGTCGCGCACGGTGTCGGCGATGGCCGCGGCCAGGCCCTCGGGCGTGCCGGGCACTTCCACCTTCAGCGTCATGCGGTCGCTGGCCATTTCGCCCTCGACCACCAGGCGGGCGCGCTGGATCTCGGGGTGCCGGCGCACGATCTGCGCCACCTGGCTGGGGTGGACGAACATGCCACGCACCTTGGCGGTCTGGTCGGCGCGGCCCATCCAGCCCTTGATGCGGCCGTTGGTGCGGCCGGTGGGGCAGGGACCCGGCAGGATGGCCGACAGGTCGCCGGTGCCGAAGCGCACCAGCGGGTAGTCGGGGTTGAGCGTGGTGATGACCAGCTCACCCACCTCGCCCTCGGGCACCGGGTCGCCGGTGCCGGGACGCACGATCTCGACGATCACGCCTTCGTCGATCACCAGGCCTTGGCGGGCGCTGGTCTCGTAGGCGATCAGACCCAGGTCGGCGGTGGCGTAGCACTGGTAACCCGTGATGCCGCGCTCGGCCAGCCAGTCGCGCAGCGAGGGCGGGAAGGCCTCGCCCGAGACCATGGCCTTGGTGATCGACGTGATGTCCGCACCGGTCTCGGCGGCCTTCTCGACCAGGATCTTCAGGAAGCTGGGCGTGCCGATGTAGCCGTGGGGCTTCAACTCGGCCACCGCCTGCAGCTGCAGCTCGGTGTTGCCCACGCCGCCGGCGAAGGTGGTGCAGCCGATCGCATGCGCACCGCTTTCCATCATCGATCCGGCGGGGGTCAGGTGGTAGCTGAAGCTGCAGTGCGCCAGGTCACCGGCCCGGAACCCAGCGGCCCAGATGGCGCGGGCCATGCGCCAGTAGTCGGCCGCCGTGCCCTCGGGTTCATAGATGGGGCCGGGCGACTGGAACACGCGGCGCGCGCCCTGCGCGGCGCGCAGGCCACGCCAGCCAATGGCCGAGAAGCCGCCGAACGGGTCCCACTGGGCAGCATCGGCGCGGCGCGCCTGCTGCTTCTCGAGCAACTCGTGCTTGCGCGTCACCGGCAAGGCGGCCAGGGCGGCGCGGCTGTCCACGGTGGCGGCCTCGACGCCGGCCAGCAGCTCGCCCATGGTCTGGCTGCCCTCGCGGGCGCGGGCCACCACGCGGGGCAGCGCGGTCATCAGTGCGGCTTCGCGTTCGGCCGGATCGCGCGATTCGAGGGCGTCGTAGAAATCACTCATCGCTGTCACTCCAGCCGGAGAGGTTCTTTTTCACCAGCGCGACAAAGTCGCGCACCTGGGCGCTGTCCTTGAGCGCCTTGGCTATCCATTCGGGGCTGCTGCGAGACGGCCGCTTGACGATGGCCACCTGCAGCACGGCGCCTTCCACCGCGGCGCGGGCGATGGCATGGCCGCGTCGCTCGAAGCGACCTTCCCGCTCGCTCAGGCCCAGGGCCTGCAGGTCGCGGCGCAGGCGCTGCAGTGCCTCGTCCGGCTTGAAGGCCGGCAGCGCGAAGCCCCAGTCGTCATCACTCATGCCAGCCAGCGCTTGCGGCGCTTGTAGCTCTTCACGTCCTTGAAGCTCTTGCGGTCACCGCCGCCCATGCCCAGGTAGAACTCCTTGACGTCCTCGTTCTCGCGCAGGGCCTTGGCCTCGCCGTCCATCACCACCCGGCCGTTCTCGAGGATGTAGCCGTAGTCGGCGTAGCGCAGGGCGATGTTGGTGTTCTGCTCGGCCAGCAGGAAGGTGACGCGCTCCTTGGTGTTGAGGTCCTTGACGATCTCGAACACCTCCTCGACGATCTGCGGCGCCAGGCCCATGCTGGGCTCGTCCAGCAACACCATCTTCGGGTTGGCCATCAACGCGCGGCCGATGGCGCACATCTGCTGCTCGCCGCCCGAGGTGTAGGCCGCCTGGCTGCCGCGGCGCGTCTTCAGGCGCGGGAAGTAGGCATAGACCTTTTCCAGCGTCTGGGCCACCGCCGCCTTGCCATCCTTGCGGGTGTAGGCGCCGGTCATCAGGTTCTCCTCGATGGTCAGGTGGGCGAAGCAGTGGCGGCCCTCCATCACCTGGATCACGCCGCGGTCGACCATTTCGGCGGGCGAGAGCTTCTCGATGCGCTCGCCGCGCAACTCGATGCTGCCCTTGGTCACCTCGCCCCGCTCGCCGGCCAGCAGGTTGCTGACCGCGCGCAGCGTGGTCGTCTTGCCGGCACCGTTGCCGCCCAGCAGCGCCACCACCTGGCCCTCGGGCACCTGCAGGCTCACGCCCTTGAGCACCAGGATCACATGGTTGTAGATGACCTCGATGCCGTTGACGTTCAGAAGGATGTTGCTCATCGCGGTGTCCTTGTTGACTCATTCAAGCGCCGCGCGCGGCGCTTGAATGAGGCCCCTGCCCGCAGGCAGGGGATAGGGCGGCGCGAGCCGCCTCGGGGTGATCAGCTCTGGCAATCCGCGGCGTCGCGGCGGCTGAGCTTCTTCTCGGCGGCGTACTTGTCAGCCGCCTGCTTGACCATCGGCTTGATCAGCGCCTCGTCGGCCTGCAGCCAGTCGGAGGTGAACTTCCAGGCCTTGCCGTCCCACTGGTGCATGCGGGCCCAGTTGGCGCCCTGGTGGTCAGCGCAGGAGGTCGAGATCGGGCGCAGCACGTTGGCGAAGCCCAGGCCGTCGAGCTTCTTCTGGTCGAGCGCCAGGTTCTCCAGGCCCCAGCGCACCTGCTCGCCGGTCATGACCTTGCCCTTGCCGTAGCGGTCCTGGCCACGGCGCACACCCTCGACCGCCAGCATGGCGTGGACCACACCGCGCATGTACAGCACGCTGCCCACTTCATCCTTCGGGCCGGTGCCCTGGCCCTTGCCATGGACCTGCGCCAGGATCTCCTGCACCACCTTGGAGTTCGGCTCGGCGCCGTGCTGCATGGTGATCGCGTTGTAGCCCTTGGCGCCATCGCCGACGTCCTTGACATCCGGCTCGGCACCAGCCCACCACACGCCGTACATCTTGTCGCGCGGGTAGCCGGTGGCCACGGCTTCCTTCAGGGCGGCCGAGTTCATCACGCCCCAGCCCCACAGCAGCACGTAGTCGGGGCGCTGCTGGCGGATCTGCAGCCAGGTGGCCTTCTGCTCGACGCCCGGGTGGGTCACCGGCAGCAGCTGCACCTCGAAGCCGTGCATCTTGCCGCGCTCCTGCAGCAGCGGGATCGGCTCCTTGCCGTAGGGGCTGTCGTGGTAGACCAGCGCGATCTTCTTGCCCTTGAGCTTGTCGGCGCCGCCCTCGCGCTTGGCCAGTTGCTGGACCAGCACGTCGGCCGCGGTCCAGTAGGTGCCCAGCAGCGGGAAGTTCCACTTGAAGACATTGCCGTCGGCCGATTCGCTGCGGCCGTATCCGGCGGTGATCAGCGGGATCTTGTCGACCGGGGCCTTTTCGGTCAGCGCGAAGGTGATGCCGGTGGACAGCGGCTGGAACACCGAGGCGCCCTTGCCCTTGAGGCGCTCATAGCACTCCACGCCCTTGTCGGTGGCGTAGCCGGTCTCGCACTCTTCGAAGGTGACCTTGACGCCATTGATGCCGCCGCGGGCATTGGTGAGCTTCAGGTAGTCGACATAGCCGTTCGCCCAAGGCACACCGTTGGGTGCGTAGGCGCCGGTGCGGTAGACCAGCACCGGGAAGAACTGCTCCTTGGCCTGGGCGAACGCCGGCGAGGTGGCGAGGGACGCCAAACCGGCCGATGCGATCAGCGCGGCCTGGGCCAGGGTCTTGAACTTCAACATGTTGTCTGCCTCCAGAGGAAGGTGAGAAAAACGCACTCGTCAGTGCAGGGTCTGCCGGCCCGGGGTTCGTCGCCCCGCACCGTGCGGATTCAGGTCATCAGTGCGGGAAGGGCCACAGCCGCAGCTTCTCCTTGGCGGTGGACCACAGGCGCGCCAGGCCGTGCGGCTCGACGATCAGGAAGAACACGATCAGAGCGCCGAAGATCATGTAGGTCAGGTGCGAGGCCAGCGCGGTGTCGAAGCCCAGCGCCACGCCCAGCAGGTCCAGCACGATCGGCAGCACCACGATGAAGGCGGCGCCGAAGAAACTGCCCATGATCGAGCCCAGGCCGCCGATGATGATCATGAACAGCAGGTCGAAGGAGCGGTTGATGTTGAAGGCCGCCGGCTCCCAGGAGCCCAGGTGCACGAAGCCCCACAGCGCACCGGCCATGCCGACGAAGAAGGAGCTGACCGCGAAGGCGGTGAGCTTGGCGTAGACCGGGCGGATGCCGATCACCGCCGCGGCCACGTCCATGTCGCGCATCGCCATCCATTCGCGACCGATGTGGCTGCGCACCAGGTTCTTGGCCAGCAGCGCGCAGACCACCACGAAGCCCAGGCAGAACAGGTACTTCTCGATCGGCGTGTTGATGACCCAGCCGAACAGGCTCAGCTCGGACACGTTGACCGAGCCCGATGCCGAGTCGTTGGTGAACCACTTGATGCGCAGGAAGGCCCAGTCGGTGAAGAACTGCGCGGCCAGCGTGGCGACCGCCAGGTACAGGCCGCGGATGCGCAGCGACGGAATGCCGAACAGCACGCCCACCACGGTGGCGCACAGCCCGCCCAGGATGATGGCCAGCAGCATCGGCATGCCGTCGATGCGGATCAGGAAGTTGTAGGCCGCGTAGGCGCCCACCGCCATGAAGCCGCCGGTGCCCAGCGAGATCTGGCCGCAGTAGCCCACCAGGATGTTCAGGCCGATGGCCGCCAGCGACAGGATCAGGAAGGGGATCAGGATGGCGCGGAACAGGTACTCGCTGGCCAGGAAGGGCACGGCGAGGAAGGCGAAGGCCACCAGCGCGCCGATGACCGCCTTGTCCTGCGCGATCGGGAAGATCTGCTGGTCGGCGCGGTAGCTGGTCTTGAACTGGCCGTTTTCACGATAGAGCATGTTGTTCTCCGAGTGCGCTCAGGCGGTCAGACGCGGTCAATGATCTTCTCGCCGAACAGCCCCTGAGGCCGCACCAGCAAAAAGCCCAGCGCCATCACGTAGGCGAACCAGATCTCGATGCCGCCTCCCAGCATCGGGCCGATGTACACCTCGGAGAGCTTCTCGCCCACGCCGATCAGCAGGCCGCCGATGATGGCGCCCGGCACGCTGGTCAGGCCGCCCAGGATCACCACCGGCAGCGCCTTCAGCGCGACCTGCGACAGCGAGAACTGCACGCCCAGCTTGGAGCCCCAGATCACGCCGGCCACCAGGGCCGAGAAGCCGGCCACCGACCAGACGATGACCCAGATGCGCCCCAGCGGAATGCCGATCGACTGCGCCGCCTGGTGGTCGTCGGCCACCGCACGCAGCGCGCGTCCGGTCGAGGTGTACTGGAAGAACGCGGCCAGCACCACCACCAGCGCGGCAGCGATCACGGCGGCGAAGAGATCCTCCTGGCCCACCAGCACGCCGCCCTGGAAGGTGCTCTCGAACAGGAACAGCGGGTCCTTGGGCATGCCGACATCGATCTTGTAGATGTCCGAGCCGAACACCGTCTGGCCGAAGCCGTCGAGGAAGTAGGTGATGCCCAGCGTGGCCATCAGCAGCGTGATGCCCTCCTGGTTGACCAGCTTGCCCAGCACGAAGCGCTCGATCACCCAGGCCAGCGCCACCATGCAGGCCATGGCCAGCACGAAGCCGATGACGTTGGCCAGCAGCTTGGAGTCGGAGCCGGTCCAGCCCGGCGCCCACTCCGAGAAGCGGGCCATGGCCAGCGCGGCGAACAGCACCATCGCGCCCTGCGCGAAGTTGAAGACGCCGGACGCCTTGAAGATCAGCACAAAGCCGAGCGCGATCAGCGAATACAGCATGCCCGCCATCAGGCCGCCGATGAGGGTCTCGAGGAAGAATCCCATGTCTTGTGTCTCCTGCGCGGCTCAGTGGCTGGTGCCGAGGTACGCGCTGATCACGTCCTCGTTGCTGCGCACCTCGCTCGGGGTGCCGTCACCGATCTTCTTGCCGTAGTCGAGCACGACCACGCGGTCCGAGATGTCCATCACCACGCCCATGTCGTGCTCGATCAGCACGATGGTGGTGCCGAACTCGTCGTTGACGTCCAGGATGAAGCGGCTCATGTCCTGCTTCTCCTCGACGTTCATGCCGGCCATCGGCTCATCCAGCAGCAGCACCTGCGGCTCCATGGCCAGGGCGCGGCCCAGGTCGACGCGCTTTTGCAGGCCGTAAGGCAGCCGGCCCACCGGCGTCTTGCGCCAGGCCTGGATCTCGAGGAAGTCGATGATGCGCTCGACGAAGGCGCGGTGCTCGCTCTCCTCGCGCTCGGCCGCCCCCCAGCGGATGGCTTGCTGGAAGAGGTTGGTCTTCATCTTCAGGTTGCGCCCCGACATGATGTTGTCGATGACGCTCATGCCCTTGAACAGGGCCAGGTTCTGGAAGGTGCGCGCCACCCCCATCTCGGCCACCTGGCGGCTGTTCATGTGGCTGAAGGTCTGGCCACGGAAGGTGATCTTGCCTTCCTGCGGCGTGTAGACGCCGTTGATGCAGTTGAGCATCGAGCTCTTGCCAGCGCCGTTGGGGCCGATGATGGCGCGGATCTCGTGCTCGCGCACATTGAAGCTGATGTCGGTCAGCGCCTTCACGCCGCCGAAGCGCAGGCTGATGTTCTGGACGTCGAGGATGACGTCGCCGATCTTTCTTTCGGCCATCTCAAGCCACCTTTTTCGTTTGCGCCGGGAAGGTCTTGGCGTCGGTGATCTGCAGCGTCGCCGAGACACTGCCGCTGCGGCCGTCCTCGAACTTCACCACGGTCTCGATGAACTGCTCGGTACGGCCCTCGTACATCGCGTCGACCAGGACCTTGTACTTGTCATTGATGAAGCCGCGCTTGACCTTGCGGGTGCGGGTCATCTCGCCGTCATCCGCATCGAGCTCCTTGTGCAGCACGATGAAGCGGGCGATCTGGCTGCCGGCCAGTAGCTCGTCGCGGGCCAGGTCGGCGTTGACCTTCTCGACGTTCTCGCGGATGAGCTGCAGCACCTCGGGCTTGGCGGTCAGGTCGGTGTAGCCGGCATAGGGCAGGTTGCGCCGCTCGGCCCAGTTGCCCACCGCCTCGAAGTCGATGTTGACGAAGGCGCAGACCTTCTCGCGCTGGTTGCCGAAGGCCACCGCCTCCTTGATGTGCGGGAAGAACTTCAGCTTGTTCTCGACGTACTTGGGCGCGAACATCGCGCCGTCGTTGGCGCCGCCCTTGATGCGGCCGACGTCCTTGACGCGGTCGATGATCTTCAGGTGGCCATTGGCGTCAATGAAGCCGGCGTCGCTGGTGTGGTACCAGCCGTCGGCGGTCAGCACCTCGGCCGTGGCCTCGGGGTTCTTGTAGTACTCCTTGAGCAGGCCGGCGGACTTGACCAGCACCTCGCCGCTCTCGCTGAGCTTGATCTCGACGCCCTCGCAGGGCACGCCCACGGTGTCGGCGCGCACCTCGTGGTCGGGCTGCAGGCAGACGAACACCGCCGTCTCGGTGCTGCCGTAGAGCTGCTTGAGGTTGATGCCGATCGAGCGGTAGAAGGTGAACAGGTCGGGCCCGATCGCCTCGCCCGCGGTGTAGGCCACGCGCACCCGGCTCATGCCCAGCGTGTTGCGCAGCGGGCCGTAGACCATCAGGTTGCCCAGCGCGTAGTGCAGCTTGTCGAGCAGGCCCACCGGCTTGCCGTCCATCAGGTCGGGGCCGACGCGCCGCGCCACGTCCATGAAGTGGTGGAACATGCCGCGCTTGATCGCGCTGGCGTCCTCCATGCGGATCATCACCGTGGTCAGCAGGCCTTCGAAGATCCGCGGCGGCGCAAAGTAGTAGCTCGGGCCGATCTCCTTCATGTCGATCGATACCGTGGCGCCCGACTCGGGGCAGTTGACCACGTAGCCGCAGGCCAGCCACTGCGCATAGCTGAAGATGTTCTGGCCGATCCAGGCCGGCGGCAGGTAGGCCAGCACTTCCTCCTGCTCGGTCAGGCGGTCGAACTTCTGGCCGGCGGCGGCGCGGTCGAGCAGCGACAGGTGGGTGTGGACCACGCCCTTGGCGTTGCCGGTGGTGCCGGAGGTGAAGAACATCGCGGCGACATCGGTGGGCTGGGCCCGGGCCACTTCGGCCTCGAAGAAGCCGGGGTGCGCGGCCAGCCAGGCATCGCCGGCTTCGGCCAGCGCGTCCAGCGAGGCCAGACCCGGCTCGTCGTAGTTGCGCAGGCCGCGCGGGTCGTCGTACCAGACATGGGCCAGCGCGGGGCACTGCTCGCGCACTTCCATCATCTTGTCGACCTGCTCCTGGTCCTCGACCACGGCGAAGGCGACCTCGGCATTGCTGACCGGGAAGACGAACTCGGCGGCCACCGCATCCTGGTACAGCGGCACCGGAATGGCGCCCAGCGCCTGGGCGGCCAGCATGCTGGCGTTCAGCCGGGGGCGGTTGTCGCCCACCACGATCATGTGCTGGCCGCGCTGCAGGCCGGCGGCGGCCAGGCCGCCCGCCAGTCGCTTGACCAGGGTGGCCAGTTCGGCCCAGGTGGTGGTCTGCCAGATGCCGTATTCCTTCTCGCGCAGCGCCGGGGCCTGGGGCCGGCGGCTGGCGTGTTCAAGCAGGAGCTGGACGAAGGTGGTCTGCACGCGGTTCTCCAAGAAGGCGGCGTGGCCGTTCGGGCCGGCCCGGGATGGGCGTGATCCTAGGACTCCCTTTGACGTCATGTTGTCCGTTGGACGACAATTTACGGGTCAGACCTGAGCGGACTTTCCCGGGTTCATGGGGCCACGGGTCGGTATCGTCGGACAGCAGCCCAGGAGGCTTGTCGTGAGTCAACGTTCCCACGCCCTGCGCGAGCGCGCCCGCGCCCTGACCGAAGCCGAACTGGCCAACGTGCCCTGGCTGGCCGTGCTGGATGCCGAGGATCAGCGCCGTGCCCGGGCGGCCATCGTGATTGCCGAGGCCGAGCCGGGTGACCTGATCTGCCGCATCGGTCGACCGGCTACCTATTGGTTCGGCGTGGTCGACGGCCTGCTGAAGATGAGCAACGACCCCAGCCAGGGCCCGGCCATCACCTTCACCGGTGTGCCGCCCGGCGCCTGGTTCGGCGAGGGCACGCTGCTCAAGCGCGAGCCGTATCGCTACAACATCGAGGTGCTGCGCCGCAGCGCGGTGGCCGGCCTGCCGGTGGACAGCTTCCACGAGTTGCTGGACCGCAGCATTCCGTTCAACCGCTTCGTGCTGAACCAGCTCAACGAGCGCCTGGGCCAGTTCATCGCCGCTCGCGAGACCGACCGTCAAGGCGACCCAGACACCCGCGTGGCGCGCAACCTGGCGGCGCTGTTCCACCCGGTGCTCTATCCAGGGGTGGGCCAGTTGCTGCGCATCACGCAACAGGAACTGGGCTTTCTGGTAGGCCTGTCGCGCCAACGTGTGAACGAGGCGCTGCGCACGCTGCAGCAGCGCGCGCTGATTCGCATCGAGTATGGCGGCGTGCGGGTGCTCGACCTGCCGGCGCTTCGCACCTACCGGCACACCGCCGACTGATCGGCGCGGAGTTCTTCACGCCGACCGGCCGGTTCTCACCCGTTTGGATGAGACGGAGTCAGACCGAAGGCGCTATCGTCACTCCCCCTAGTTTGTCAAAAGGCCCCTCGATGAATCTGTTCGCCCGTCACCTCGCCCTGGCCGCTGGCCTGTTGGCCGCTGCCCCCAGCTTTGCAGCGCTGGAGACCCTGGTCGACTACGACCAGTTCGTTGGCGTCGACGGCGACATCGACCGCAACCTCTGGGGTCCGACCTACGGACCGGTGGAGCAGATCCGCCTGATCAACGCCAATGGCCAACTGGAGCTGGGCCAGCGGGTGCTGGCCAAGGGCAGCACCAGCACCGGCGCGGTGGCCAACTCCTATGGCGTCAACTTTTACGCCCCGGCCACGGTCAAGGACATCGTGGCCACCATCACGGTGGTGGGTGCCTGGATCGCGAACTGCGGGGCCAACACCGACACCGGCTTCACCGCAGCGCGCATCGCCGGCAGCTTCTTCAATGATGGCGGCGTGACCGCCAACAGCCAGCTCAACGACGTGATCGCCCAGGTCCGCATGGAACGTCTGTCCACCAGCACGGCCGCCGACGGCACCACCGATGTGGTGGCGCGCGTGGACAAGTGCACCAGTGCCGACTGCTCGACCACCACGCAGTTGTTCCGCAGCGTGCTGCAGGCCGGCGTGCCGGTGGACACGCCGGTGCGCGTCTACATGCGCTGGGACCAGGCGGCCAAGAAGTTCCTGTTCAAGAAGGGCACTGATGCCTACAGGACCTACACCTACACCATGGTTGACACGGTGGCGCCCAGCGTGGCCTTCAAGGGCCTTCAGAACCGCACCAAGGTCGAGAACTGCGCCACGTCCGGTGCCAACCGCAGCGGCGGCTCGAGGGCGCTGTTCGACAACGTCTGGGTGAATGCCAGCGCTGATCGGACGCCGACGCCCCCCTGAGCCGGCCGCACGGCCCCCGGGCAGATGGGCCTGGCTGGGATGGGGTGCTGCGGCGCCCCCCCGGCTCCGCAACGCGGCGACAAGCTGCGATGATGGCGGCCATGTGAGGAGTACCGCCGTGGCTGATGCGATCACCCGCCCCACCCAGGCCAGCGTCGAGCAGGTCCTGGCGGACCGCGCTGCGCCCGACCAGTTGCCGGACTGCCAGGCGCTGCTGGCTCTGCTGCAGCGCGTCAGCGGCGAGCCGCCCAGGATGTGGGGCCCGAGCATCGTGGGCTTCGGGTCCTACCGCTACCCCTTGGCCAGCGGCAAGCTGGGCGAGTCCTGTGCCACCGGCTTTGCCGTGCGAGGCCGGGAACTGGTGGTGTATCTGGTGGCCGAGGCGCCGAACCAGCCGGCGCTGCTGGCCCGGCTGGGCAAGCATCGCATGGGCAAGGCCTGCCTGTACTTCAAGCGCCTGGCTGATCTCGATCCGCAGGTGCTTGAGCAACTGATCGCGGGTTCGCTGGCGGCGCTTCGGCGCCGTTTCGGGCCGGCCCCTGCCTCAGGGGCCTGATTCCGGCGGGGCCATCTGCCGCGACAATCGTCGACCATGAGCGCACCCCACCATCACCCCACCGGGTCTCCCCCTCCCGAGGCCGTCCGTGACCCACGCCGGCGG
>JAFLDI010000062.1 GCA_017302485.1 Burkholderiales bacterium
AGCTGTGCCAGTCGCCCACCAGGCCGGCCTCGTGAAGCGCCAGCAGTCCGGCCTTGTCGATGGCCGGCTGGTAGCCCGAGCCGTGGCCCTCGACCGCCAGCATCAAGCGCCTGTCGGGATAGGCCCGGGCAGCGGCACGCAGCAGACCGGACAGCGTAGGTGCGGCGGACATGTCCATTTTCCAGTGCGGCTCTGCATGGGCGGCTTGCGGCTGTCCAGGGGGGATGTTGACCAGGTGTGTGGCCTCGCCGGGCAGGTCCACCAAGGCCACCACCGCGACACCCGTCGAGGCCACGCCGCGCAGCGACTCCACCAGCGGCGTGCGCAACACACTGAGGGTTTCGCCATCCGGATAGCGGCTCAGCGCGTAGTCGTCCCCGAACGGGGCATGCACGACCAGGCAGAGATCTTCGGTCGACAAGGACGTGGCAGAGGATGGCAAGGACATGAAGGTGTCTCCCGAATTGGACTCGGTCTGCGCCGCACGCACCAACGCGCAGCCTACGAGCGACCTTATCAAGGGGATGGCAGGCTCCACAACGCGGGGTCCGGCACGGCTTGGCGACCTGTTGTGTACGATCGGCAGACGAATCCATCAGCTCAGACGTCCCCCCCCACGAATGAAGTCATGGTTGCCCGTGTCCGCCCCGCAAGCGCCCGCGCTGTCGATGTCCTGCTGAACGCGGGACTGCAGGCGCATCGCGACGGTCAGTTCAAGGAATGGACGGGTCAGCGCCATCGTCGGCTGGCGGCGCGCCTGGAGCATCCCTGGCTGGCCCTGGTGCTGGGGACGATCGCCGCCGCGACACCGGCCGCCAACCGACGCGCCTTGGCCCAGCGCGCCTTGCTGGTCTGGGCGATGTCCCAGTTGCGGCCGGACCACCTGTCCGGTCTGCAGGACATCGCGCCGCAGGCCTGGCTGCAAAGCACCAGTTGGCGTCCCCTGCTTGCACTGGCCTGCCACCACGGCTTCCTGGCGATCCCTGACTTTCCATCGCACTACCGCCGCCGAGCCGGCGAGTCGGCGGTCGACAACCTGTGCGGCTTGTGGTCGGTCGTCCCCAGCACGCTGTACCGTTACATGGAGAAGGGCCGCCAGCAGATGGGCGAGGTGTTTCTCTCGCGCGAGCCCTCGGGCGAACTGATGCTGAGTCTGCGTGAGACCACCTGGCGTCTGGTGTCGGCGGAGCTGCCACCGGTTGAGGACCGCCGGGCCTGGCACCGGGAGCAGGCTGAGCAGGCGCTGGCCCAGGCGCGGGCCACCGATGCACTCTGGCACGCCACACTGGCCGACGACTTCGAGCTGAGCCTGCAGGTGGTGCGGCGCCACTCGCTGGCCCTGGCCGCCACCGAAGAGGCGGATGTGATGCTGGCACGCTGGCGCCAGCGGCGCAGCGACGCGTTCTCCTCCTTCGAGCTGGCGCTGGGCACGGCCGCGCTGTGGCGCCACCGTCAGGATCCTGCCCGCGAGAACGAGCAGCTCCAGGTGGCACTGCGCACCGCCGATGCCTCTGGCCGCGGGCTGTTGCTCGGCCGCGCCTACGCCGCCCTGGGCCGCTTCCACATGCAGCGCGACCCGGACCGCACGCAGGCCTGCTACGAGGACGCCATTCGGCTGCTCCGCGCGGCCGTCGACGATCGCTCCGACGAGAGCGCTGCCCGGCACGCCGGCGAAGAACTGGCGCGGGTGCTGATCCACCTGGCCTGGACGCACATTCTTCGCGACGACCCGAAAGGCCTGCCGCTGCTTGAGCAGGTTGACCAGTTGGCGCGCCAGAGCCCTCTGCCCGACGACATCCAGGCCGAGGCCGAACAGACCTGGGGCGAGTACTGGCGGCGCAGCGGCGATCTGCAGCGCGCACTGCAGCACAAGCAGCGCGCGCTGAACATCTACGAGCGCCTGGGTGATCAGCGCTCGATGCTGTCCACCTGCAACAACCTGAGCCTGCTCTACGCCGAGGCGCGCGACCTTGACCGCGCGCTGCATTACGGCTACCGGGTGCTGGAGGCAGCTGCCAACACCCGCATCGAGCCCCTGGTGCTGGCGGGTGCCGAACTGCATGTCGGCATCGCCCACTTCTATCGCAACGACTTCGACGGCGCGATCCATCACTACCTGCGCGCGCTCAAGGCCTACGACCTGGCTGGCTCCAAAGGCCGCACAGGCGCCTGCCACTACAACCTGGCCGAGGCCTACTTCCACCGCTTTGCCCGCAGCGGCGACGCCGACGACGAGCGCCTGGGCGACCAGCACGCCGGCATCGCGCTGCGGCTGGGTCAGCAGGAGCAGCGCAAGGGCTGGGCCGAGAGTGTCGGCAATCTCAAGGGCAGTGTGCTGGGAGGGGCGCAGGCCCAGATCGACCGCCTGCTGCCCGAGGAAGTCGCCGAGCACTTCGTCGAGATGCGCGAGGTCCAGGCGCATCGCAAGCGGCTGGCGATGCCCGGACTGGCCGCCGCCGAGCAGGCCAGCATCCGGCTGCAGGTGGCCCGGGCCTACCTGGCGATCGCCGTGCGTGAGCGCGAGGCGGCCCTGACGCTGGCGCGCAAGCACGGTTTGGGCGAGCGCTTCGACGAAGAACTCACCGCGATGCGCCGGACCTTCGAGCGCACGCTCAGTTGGCACGAACAGGTCACGGCCCGCTGGGAACAGGTGGCGGCCGACCTGCTCGCACCAGAGCGGCGGGAGGCGGTGCTGGCCAGGCTGTTCGAGCAGGGCGCTCTGAGCAAGAGCGTCTACGCCTCGCTCAGCGGGATGGGCCTGGCCACGGCCAGCAAGCACCTGGGGCTGCTGGCCAGCCGGGGACTGCTGCTGCAGTCGGGCCGCGGCCCGGCCACCCGCTACCGACTGCCTGACAGCCCGGACGCGAAAGCCTGACAGTACCCGCAGGCCCCGTCATTCGCGCCAGCCGACTGCGCGCCGGATTCAGGCCAGGCGACCGTGGCAGGCCTTGTACTTCTTGCCACTGCCGCAGGGGCAGGGGTCGTTGCGGCCGACGCGCGGCACGTCGGCGGCCACCGTGGCCGGGTCGGCCTCGGCGCTGACGCTGCCGTCCTCGTTGGGGTGGGTGTAGGTGACGTTGCGCACGGCCTCGGCACGCTCTTCCATCGCTTCGGCCGCCTGGGCCACCTGCTCCTGGGTCTGCACGCGCACCGTCATCAGCACGCGGGTGACCTCCATCTTGACCACATCAAGCAGTTGCGAAAACAGCTCGAAGGCCTCGCGCTTGTACTCCTGCTTGGGGTTCTTCTGCGCGTAGCCGCGCAGGTGGATGCCCTGGCGCAGGTAATCCAGCGCAGCCAGGTGCTCGCGCCAGTGGGTGTCGATCGACTGCAGCAGCACCATGCGCATGAAGGGCGTGAACTGCTCGTCGCCGACCAGGTCGAGCTTGACCTGGAAGGCGGCGTCGGCGGCGGCCACGACCTTCTCGACGACTTCCTCGTCGGTGATCGCATCGCTGCCTTCGACCCACTGACGCAGCGGCACGTCCAGCTGCCACTCGTCCTTGAGCACCTGCTCCAGTCCGGCCAGGTCCCATTGCTCTTCAACCGTCTCGGTGGGCACATAGGTGCGCACCACGTCGGTCATCGTGGACGAACGCAGGTTGGCGATCTGCGCCACCAGCGAGCCGGCCTCGAGGATGTCGTTGCGCTGCTGGTAGATGACCTTGCGCTGGTCGTTGGAGACGTCGTCGTACTCCAGCAACTGCTTGCGGATGTCGAAGTTGCGCGCCTCGACCTTGCGCTGCGCGCTTTCGATCGAACGGCTGACGATGCCGGCCTCGATGGCCTCGCCTTCGGGCATCTTCAGGCGGTCCATGATGGCGCGCACGCGGTCGCCCGCGAAGATGCGCATCAGGGGGTCGTCCAGGCTCAGGTAGAAGCGCGAGGCGCCCGGGTCGCCCTGGCGGCCCGAGCGGCCGCGCAGCTGGTTGTCGATGCGGCGGCTCTCGTGGCGCTCGGTGGCAATGATGCGCAGGCCACCCTCGGTCTTGACCTTCTCGTGCAGGCCGGCCCACTCGTCCTTGAGCTGCTGGATGCGACGGGCCTTGTCATCGGCCGGGACCGACTCATCGGCTTCCAGGAACTGGATCTGCTTCTCGACGTTGCCGCCGAGCACGATGTCGGTGCCGCGACCGGCCATGTTGGTGGCGATGGTGATCACGCCCGGGCGACCTGCCTGGGCGACGATCTCGGCCTCCTTGGCGTGCTGCTTGGCGTTGAGCACCTGGTGCGGCAGCTTGGCCTGGTTGAGCAGGCCCGAGATCAGCTCGGAATTCTCGATCGAGGTGGTGCCCACCAGCACCGGCTGACCGCGGGTGTGGCAGTCGCGGATGTCCTCGATCACCGCGTTGTACTTCTCGCGCGCGGTCTTGTAGACGAGGTCGTTCTCGTCCTTGCGGATGGTCGGCCGGTTCGGCGGGATGACCACCGTCTCCAGACCGTAGATCTCCTGGAACTCGTAGGCCTCGGTGTCGGCCGTGCCGGTCATGCCGCCGAGCTTGGCGTACATGCGGAAGTAGTTCTGGAAGGTGATCGAGGCCAGGGTCTGGTTCTCGCTCTGGATCTCGACGCCTTCCTTGGCCTCGACGGCCTGGTGCAGGCCGTCCGACCAGCGCCGGCCGGTCATCAGACGTCCGGTGAACTCGTCGACGATCACCACCTCGCCGTTCTGCACCACGTAGTGCTGGTCGCGGTGATAGAGGTGCTGGGCCCGCAGCGCCGCGTACACATGGTGCATCAGCGTGATGTTGGCCGGGTCGTAGAGGCTGGCGCCCTCGGCCAGCAGGCCCGCCTGGGCCAGGATGCGCTCGGCGTTCTCGTGGCCGGCCTCGGTCAGGAAGACCTGGTGGGTCTTCTCGTCGACCGTGAAGTCGCCCGGCTCGATCACGCCCTCGCCGGTGCGCGGGTCGGCCTCGCCGATCTGCTTCTTGAGCTGCGGCACAACACCGTTGATGCGCACATACAGCTCGGTGTGGTCCTCGGCCTGGCCGGAGATGATCAGCGGCGTGCGGGCCTCGTCGATCAGGATCGAGTCGACCTCGTCGACGATGGCGAAGTTCAGGCCGCGCTGCACCCGGTCAGCGGTGTCCTGGACCATGTTGTCGCGCAGATAGTCGAAGCCGAACTCGTTGTTGGTGCCGTAGGTGATGTCGGCCGCGTAGGCCGCCTGCTTCTGCGCGCGGTCCATGCCCGGCACGTTGACACCTACTGTCAGGCCCAGGAAGTTGTAGAGCCGGCCCATCCACTCGGCGTCGCGGCTGGCCAGGTAGTCGTTGACCGTCACCACGTGCACGCCCTTGCCGGCCAGCGCATTGAGGTAGACCGGCAGCGTGGCCATCAGCGTCTTGCCCTCGCCGGTGCGCATCTCGGCGATCTTGCCGTTGTGCAGCGTCATGCCGCCCAGCAACTGCACGTCAAAGTGGCGCATCTTCAGCGCGCGCTTGCCGGCCTCGCGCACGGTGGCAAAGGCCTCTGGCAGCAGATCGTCCAGCGTGGCCCCTTGAGCCAGGCGCTCGCGCAGCTTGGGAGTGAGGGCCTGCAGAGCCGCATCATCAAGGGCCGCGTACTGGCTCTCGAGGGCGTTGATCTTCTCGACAACGCGGCGGTACTGCTTGAGCAGGCGGTCGTTGCGACTGCCGAAAATCTGGGTGAGAAGCTTGGGCAACATGCGGCGAGGGGCCTGAGGAATCGTCGGGGGCGACGCCCGCAGATGGGGCCGCGGCACCCACGGTTCAAGGGGCGCGTCGCAAACGTTTCATGTTATCACCCGGGAATTGCCCGGCCGCCCCCCGCGTTCAGGGGCTGGCAGCGGCCAGGAAGCGCGACGGGTTCTGCGGCACGCCGTCGATCAGCACCTCGAAATGCAGGTGGGGGCCGGTCGAGCGGCCCGTGGTGCCGACCAGGGCGACCTGCTGGCCGCGCTTGACGATGTCACCGTTGGCGACCAGGATCTTCGAGGTGTGGGCGTAGCGGGTCGACAGGCCGTTGCCATGATCGATTTCGAGCAACTGCCCGTACTGCGGATGCCATTCGGTGGAGGTGACGACGCCACCCGCCGCGGCCAGGATGGGCGTGCCGGGTGCCGCCTGGAAATCCTGCCCGGTGTGCAGCGCGGGCCGACCAGTGAACGGGTCGGCACGAAAGCCGAAGGGTGAGCCGATCGGCGCATCGATCGGTCGGCTGCTGGGCAGCATCAGCGAGGCCAGTCGCTTCTCGAACAGGCGCGACTCGGTCAGCGTGAAGACGTCGGCGTGCTGCTCCACGCGGTGTTCCAGCTGCGACATGGCCTCGTTCAGGACCTCAAGACTGGGATGGTCCAGCGGCAGATACGGGCCGCCCGCGCCACGCGAGGGTTGCGTGGCGGCGGCGGCCGAGGCGGCAGGCATGGTCGGCTGCAGCAGCTTGAGCTCATCCGGCTTGACACCGGCCAGGCCAGTGAGCCGATCGCCCATGGCCTCCAGGCGGATCATCCGCGCCTGCATGTCGCCCACCTTGGAGGCCATGGCGTCGAGGTTTTCGCGCATGAAGCGGTCACGCTGCGCAAACTCGTCGCGCACCACCAGCTTGACGACTTGGCTGACCACTGGCCAGCCCTCACGCGCCGCCGCCAGGAAGATGAAGTGGTAGATCGTGCCCGAGAGCAGCAGCAGCACGATCAGCAGGGCCGACACGACCGAGGCGATCTGCAGGCCGCTGAGCTGGAAGGCACGGGTCCGCGCGGCACCGTCACCGGTGATCAGGATCTGCATCGCACTACACTCCTTGTCGATGAACCACCCCGGCAAGCACCAGCCTTACACCCGGCCGATCGCCGAGGCGCTGGATGCCAACCAGACTCTGGGCCGCCTGCTTCAGCGGCTGCAAGAGTCCCAGCGCCGACATGCCCTGATCCTGCCAGCGCTGGCCCCGGCCTTGCGGCCCTGGGTTCAGGCCGGCCCCCTCGACGAGGAGGGCTGGACCTTGCTGGTGCCCAATGCTGCGGTCGCGGCCAAGATGCGCCACGCCCTGCCCCACCTGGAAGCGGTGCTGGCCGAGGCCGGCTGCGCTGCACTGCCTCTGCGGATCAAGGTGCGCTCCGGGCGCCCCTGAGCCCGCTGAGGCGGGGCTGGGATTATTCCATGCCCGACGGTTCTGGTGCCGGCTATCCGAATCGAACGGATGACCTACGGTTTACAAGACCGTTGCTCTACCAACTGAGCTAAGCCGGCGGATCGGGCCGCCATTCTAGAGGGCGGCGCGAACTACTTGACGCGCTTGAGCGCCGGGCGTCCGGCAGCGGCGGGCGCGCCCGGTGTGGGCGGCTCGGGTTCGTCCGACGACGGGCCGTCGTCGGCAGGCTCGACACTGGCCAGGCGCAGACCGCCGGTCGGCTTGGCCGGCATGGCCGGCGGCACCAAGCCCTGCGGCTCTGCCGCGGCGTCAGCCGTGGGCATGGGAAAGGCCATGCCCTGCCCGTTCTCACGCGCATAGATGGCCACGACATGGTCGATCGGCACCAGGATCTCGCGCGCCACGCCACCGAAGCGGGCCTTGAACTCGATGAAGTCGTTGCCCAGCTTCAGGCCACTGGTGGCCTCGAAGCCGACGTTGAGCACGATCTCGTTGTTCTTGACGTACTCGGCCGGGACCTGCACCGTGGCATCGACGAACACCGCCACATAGGGCGTGAAGCCGTTGTCGGTGCACCAGTCGTGCAAGGCACGAATCAGGTAGGGCCGGGTCGAGCTGCCCTGGTTCTCAGGGCTGACGGGCGGCGGCGTGTTCATCGAGGCTCCTGCCGGGCGATTACTTGCGCATCACCTTCTCGGAGGGCGTCAGCGCCTCGATGTAGGCGGGGCGCGAGAAGATGCGCTCGGCGTACTTCAGCAACGGAGCGGCGTTCTTCGAGAGGTCGATGCCGTAGTAGTCCAGGCGCCACAGCAGCGGAGCAATGGCCACATCCAGCATGCTGAAGTCATCGCCCAGCATGTACTTGTTCTTCAGGAAGATCGGTGCGAGCTGGGTCAGGCGGTCGCGGATCTGACCGCGCGCCTTCTCGAGTTGCTTGTCGGTGCCCTTGATGCCCCGGCCTTCAAGGATGTTGACGTTGGCGAACAGTTCCTTCTCGAAATTGAAGAGGAACAGGCGCACGCGCGCGCGGGCCACCGGGTCGCCCGGCATCAGCTGCGGGTGCGGGAAGCGCTCGTCGATGTACTCGTTGATGATGTGCGACTCATACAGGATGAGGTCGCGTTCAACGAGGATGGGCACCTCGTTGTAGGGATTCATCAGGGCGATGTCCTCGGGCTTGGCGAAGAGGTCGACATCGCGGATCTCGAAGTCCATGCCTTTCTCGAACAGCACGAAACGGCAGCGGTGCGAGTAGGGGCAGGTGGTACCGGAGTAAAGCACCATCATGGTGGCGGGCTCCTTGATCGGAACGGAAAAGCGGTTCGGCAACGCCGAAAACGGAAAAACGCAGTGGGCCCGAAGGAGGGTCCCACTGCGCGCGGGGACCGGCGCGCGGCCGGTCCGGCAGGGCCTACTTTACTTGACGTCCTTCCAGAACGCGGCGTTGAGGCGATAAGCAAAGAATGTCAGCACCAGCAGGAAGGCCAGCACGGCGATGCCCAGCTTGGTGCGCTGGAACTGCACCGGCTCGCCCATCCACTGCATGAAGGCCACCAGATCGCCGACGGCATTGTCGTAGGCCTTGGCGTCCATCGTGCCGGGCTTGGCCAGGCTGAGCTTGTGGTCGGCGCCCAGCACCTGCTCGCCCTGGAGCTCCCACAGCACATGCGGCATGGCGACGCTGGGGAAGGCGGTGTTGTTCCAGCCGGTGGCCTTGGTCTCGTCGCGGTAGAAGCCGCGCAGGTAGGTGTACAGGTAGTCGGCACCGGTGCCCTGCGAGCCAGCGCGCGAGCGCGCCACCAGGGTCAGGTCGGGCGGCGTGGCGCCGAACCAGTCCTTGGCCTGACGGGCGTCGATCGAGACCTTCATCAGGTCGCCGACCTTGTCACCCGCAAACAGCAGATTGCTGCGGATCTGCTCCTCAGTCAGCCCGATCTCGGTCAGGCGGTTGTAGCGCATGAAGGCCGCCGCGTGGCAGTTCAGGCAGTAGTTGACGAAGAGCTTGGCGCCGTTCTGCAGCGAGGCCGTGCTCTGCATCTTCTCGGCCGGGAACTTGTCCCAGGGCGCGCCGCCCTCGGAGGCGACGGCGCCGCTGACCAGGCACAGCGCGGCGGCGAGGCCGGCAATGAGTTTCTTGATCATGATGTGGTGTGCTCCTGCCAGGTTCAGTGCGGCGTGAAGGTCACGCGGTCGGGGACCTTCTTGAAGGTACCGAGCTGACTCCACCAGGGCATCAGCAGGAAGAAGCCGAAATAGAACAGCGTGCCGACCTGGGCGATCAGTGTGCCGATGTCCGACGGCGGCTGGATACCCAGGTAGGCCAGCACGACGAAGAAGATGACGAACACGATGTACAGGTTGCGGTGCCAGGTCGGGCGATAGCGGATCGACTTGGCCGGGCTGTGATCCAGCCAGGGCAGGAAGAACAGGATGATGACTGCGCCGCCCATCACCACCACGCCCCAGAACTTGGCGTCGAAGGTCTTGAGCAGGCCGATCGCCACCAGGGCGCCGACGATCACGGCGATCTTGGCGGTGCCGGCAAACTTGCCCTTGAGCACGGCGCCCAGTGCCCCCAGACCGATGATCACGCACAGCACGTTGACCATCACGTCGGTCGTGGCACGCAGCATCGAGTAGAAGGGCGTGAAGTACCAGACCGGCGCGATGTGCGGCGGGGTCTTCAGCGGGTCGGCCGGGATGAAGTTGTTGTACTCGAGGAAGTAGCCCCCCAGCTCCGGCGCGAAGAAGATGATCGCGGTGAAGACAATCAGGAACAGGCAGACGCCCAGGATGTCATGGACCGAGTAGTACGGGTGGAAGGGAATGCCGTCCAGCGGGTGGCCATCGGCGTCCTTCGGGGCGTTCGGACCCTTGATCTCGACGCCGTCGGGGTTGTTCGAGCCCACCTCGTGCAGCGCGATGATGTGCGCCACCACCAGGCCCAGCAGCACCAGCGGCACGGCGATCACGTGGAAGCTGAAGAAGCGGTTCAGCGTGGCGTCGCTCACCACATAGTCGCCACGGATCAGCAAGGCCAGGTCGGGACCGACGAAGGGCACGGCGGCGAACAGGTTCACGATCACCTGCGCGCCCCAGTAGGACATCTGGCCCCAGGGCAGCAGGTAGCCCATGAAGGCCTCGGCCATCAGCGCCAGGAAGATGGCGCAGCCGAAGATCCAGACCAGCTCGCGCGGCTTGCGGTACGACCCGTACAGCAGACCCCGGAACATGTGCAGGTAGACGACGACGAAAAAGGCCGACGCGCCAGTGGAGTGGATGTAGCGGATCAGCCAGCCCCAGGGCACATCGCGCATGATGTACTCGACCGAGGCGAACGCGATGGCCGCGTCCGGCTTGTAGTGCATCACCAGGAAGATGCCGGAGACGATCTGGATCACCAGCACCATCAGGGCCAGGGAGCCGAAGATGTACCACCAGTTGAAGTTCTTCGGAGCGTAGTACTCCGACATGTGCTCCTTGTAGAGCTTGGACGCCGGGAACCGGTTGTCCACCCAGGTCATCAGCTTCTCGCCCACGGACGCATCCGCCGGCGCGACTTTGAATTCAGCCATGGTTGCCTTTCTTGTGTTCGGTGGACGCCCGGTCAGGCCTTCTTGTCTTCACCGATCAGCAGCTTGCTGTCGCTGAGGTACATGTGCGGCGGGACTTCGAGGTTGTCGGGGGCGGGCTTGTTCTTGAACACGCGACCGGCCATGTCGAAGGTCGAGCCGTGGCAGGGGCACAGGAAGCCACCCGGCCAGTCGGCGGGCAGCGAGGGCTGGGCGCCGGTCTGGAACTTGTCGGAGGGCGAGCAGCCCAGGTGCGAGCAGATGCCCACCACCACCAGGTACTCGGGCTTGATCGAGCGCGCCTCGTTCATGGCGTACTCGGGCACCGGGTAGGCCTTGCGCTGGTTGTCGGGGTCGGCGAGCTGGTCGTTGAGCTTCTTCAGGCTCTCGAGCTGCTCGGGCGTGCGGCGCACGATCCAGACCGGCTTGCCGCGCCATTCCACGGTCATCTTCTCGCCCGGCTTGAGGGCGCTGATGTCGGCCTCCACAGCGGCACCGGCGGCCTTGGCGCGCTCGGAGGGGGTGAAGGTACTGACGAAGGGCACGGCGGTTGCCACGCCACCCACGGCACCCGCGGCACCGGTGGCGATCAGCCAGGTGCGCTTGCCTTGGTCCACAGCGTTGTCACTCATGGAAGTCCTTTGGAATGTGGGAAGCTTCTCGGGGCGGGAGAGGGGAATCCCGCAGATTTCGGATTTCGGTCAATCAGGCATTTTAGCGGACGCGCAACAGTGCTGACTGTCATCGCGCAACCGCGCACGTCAGGCTGGTGCAAGTTGTTGACTTCACGCGTCACGCAGTGACACTGCGAGACGCGGCGGCGGGGAAGTCTCCCAGGCTGCTGAGCCATTCACAACAGCACAGGAGTGAGCACCATGAGCTTCGTCTCGGAATTCAAAGAGTTCGCCATGAAAGGCAACGTCGTCGACCTCGCGGTCGGCGTCATCATCGGCGGCGCCTTCGGCAAGATCGTCGACTCGGTGGTCGGCGACCTGATCATGCCCATCGTCGGCTGGCTGTTCGGCGGCCTGGACTTCAGCAACTACTTCATCCAGCTGTCGGGCGCTGCGGCCACCAACCTCGCCGACGCGAAGAAGGCCGGCGCCGTGTTCGCCTATGGCAGCTTCATCACGGTGGCGCTGAACTTCATGATCTTGGCCTTCATCATCTTCATGATGATCAAGCAGATCAACCGCCTGAAGAAGGCCGAAGCGCCCGCCCCCGCGCCGGCCGAGCCGGCGCCCACCCCCGAGGATATCCAGCTGTTGCGCGAGATCCGCGACGCGTTGAAGCGCTGATTGACCTCAGCCCGGCGCGAGGCGCCGGGCCATGCGCAACGCCGCGATCAGGCTGGCCGGGTCGGCCCGCCCGCAGCCAGCGATGTCAAAGGCGGTGCCATGGTCGGGGCTGGTGCGCACCAGCGGCAACCCCAGTGTGAGGTTGACGCCCTGCTCGACCCCCAGGTATTTGACTGGGATCAAGCCGTGGTCGTGTGTCATCGCCACCACGGCGTCAAACTCGCCGGTGCGCGCCCGCATGAACACCGTGTCCGGGGCATAAGGCCCGGTCGCCTCCAGACCCAACGCCCTTGCGGCCTGGATCGCCGGAGCGATCAGCTCGATTTCCTCTGTGCCGAACAGCCCGCCTTCGCCAGCGTGCGGGTTCAGGCCCGCCACTGCGATGCGCGGGGCGGCGATGCCGAAGCGCTGCAGCGCTTCGTGGGTGATGCGGATGGTCTCGAGGATGCCTGGCATCGAGAGCGCCTCGATCGCCCGACGCAACGAGACATGGATGGTGACCAGCACCACCCGCAGCTCCTCATTGGCCAGCATCATGCGCACCGGCAGCGGCCGGCCCGCATGCTCACTGGCCAGCGACTGCAGCAGCTCGGTGTGGCCCGGCACGCCCAGGCCGGCCGCTGACAGGGCCTCCTTGTGGATGGGTGCGGTCACCACGGCCCGCGCCCGCCCCGCCAGCACCTGCCGCGTGAGATCGGAAGAGCGCCGGGTAGGGA
>JAFLDI010000063.1 GCA_017302485.1 Burkholderiales bacterium
GCGGATCACGTCCAGGAAATTGTAATCGCTCGTGCCATCCTCGCTGGCGGTCATGAACCGCTGCGCTTCATCGGCCCACAGGATGAGCAGGTTGTTCTTGGCGCGGTCGGCCTTGGCTTGGTCGAATCGGCGCAGGGCATGGTTGTAGTAGAGCAGTTTCAGGAACGTGTTTACGTAACGCCGCTCGGTCTGGAACTTCTGCGGCATCGTGGTGAGAATGATTCGGCCCTGGTCAATCGTGCTGAAGTGGAATGTGCTCTCACCCGTGCAAAACACTTCCGACACCTCGGGCGTGAGGAAGTATTGGAGATAATTGGCGATGGTTTCACGGACACCGCCAAGCTGTTCGTCGGGTTGCGTCAGAAAGCGGTTGGCGAAGTGGGCGTAAACGGCTTCGCGGCGAGGCGTTTCCAGCAGCGATTCGAGGTTTTCCATTTCTTCCTCCAGCATTTCGCGGTCAGACAGAAGCTCGAACGCGCCCCGCAGCGTCACCGGTCGGCTCAGCTCGAACAGCATTTCCAGCGCATGGGCGATGTGCGTCTGTGCCTGGCTTTTGAAGAATCCCTTGTCGCCGCCCTGGCCAAGGCTGGTGGCGGTGTCCACGACGAACTTGGCGTAGGTCGTGAACGGGATGCTCCGGTCGCCGGTCAGATTGTAGCGGTGCAGAGGCGTCCAATGAATGTCCGCGTCGTTGGCGCGGATTTGCAGATGAATCAGGTCGTGCTCGCGCCCGTAGTGCCGGGCCATAGCGGCGAGCGTCTCCCAATAAACCCCCTTTTCGTCAATGCACAGGCCGCCCCACGTCGGCTCGTTCTGGAAGACCTGGTGCGCGAGTTGGTTGATTCCAGAGCTTGTTTTGCCTGAACCGGTGTCCCCGGTGATGAGCCACCCGCGACAGAACTGGTTTCGCCGCCACGTCAGCCCGCCTAGGCGCGCAACAAATCCCCGCTTCGCCGGTGCGAACAAGAGCCACGCGGCTATCAGCGCGAATCCAATCGCGCCAGCCAGCAGGAGGTATTGGGGATGCCGGAGCATCCACTCCAGGTCTGGTGGGAATGCGATCGGACTGATTGGCATGAAATCCAGCTTCACGGCCACGCCCTCCCAATCAGGTAACCGGCCAGCAGGCTGGCGAGCGCGGCGAAGAATGCCGCCGTCCGGGTGATTCGGGCCGCGAGATGCGTGGAGGGCAGTTTCTTCAAGGCGTCCAGCAGGGCCGCTAACTGTGCCTGAAATGTCCGCGTCGTTTCCGCGAGCTTGGCGATGTCGGCCCGCACCAGTTCAAAGGACGGCAATTCGCGCCGCCGCAGGTCATCCCAATGGCGCTGGTGGATGCGGAACAGCCCGACTAGCAGCAGCACCGCATCGTCCTCGCGCAGTCGGTATCGCTCGCGCCAGTCGGCCACTGCCCTCTCGAAATCGTCGTCAAAGTCGGGTTCGATGTTTGGCATAGGCTACTTGGTCGGCAGAAGGAGTTCGGTGACCGATTCGATTTCGCCGTAGAGCTTGCGCTGCCAGGTCTGAAGGCGCTGCCAGGGCGTGCGCCGATGCCGGTCGAGCCAGGCCCAGACCGCACCTGCCAGCGCCACCAGGCCCATCAGCAGGGCCAGTGCCCGGCCCAGCGTGGCCATGTCGGGCGACGAGAATCCCAGCTGCTCCAGCAGCCGGTACTGGTCATTGCGGCCATAGCCCAGCACCCATTGGTTCCATCGGTTGTCGAGGGTTTCGATCCACTGCCGCAGCATCAGACGCAGGCCTGGACTGACGGTGTCGAGCGTGCCCGCCACCAGGCCGCCCGGGGTGGGCAGCGCCCGGCCGCGTTCGATGCGCTCGGGCGCAACGGCCGAGGTGGGATCGACGCGCAGCCAGCCTTCGCCGTCGATCCAGATCTCGGCCCAGGCGTGGGCGTTGCTCTGGCGCACCACCAGGTAGCCGTCCACCGGCTGCGGGTCGGCGCCTTGGTAGCCGGTGACGATGCGGGCCGGGACGCCCAGGCTGCGCATCGCGACCACGAATGCCGAGGCGTAGTGCTCGCAGAAACCGGCGCGCCGCTCGAACCAGAACTCGTCGACCACATCGCCCTCGTAGGGGCCGGGTGAGAGGGTGTAGCGGTAGTCCTGTTCGCGCACATGCCGCAGCACAGCCAGGGCCCAGGCGCGTGGGCCGGCCTGTTGCAGGCTTGCAGACTCCTGCAGCAGCGCGCGGGTCCAGGCTCGCATGCGCGGGTGACTGCCCGGGGCCAGTCCCAGCAGCGCACGGCGCTCCTGGCGTGACGGCTCGCCGACCAGGCGCGCCTGTGGCCAGGCGCGAGCGCTCAGGCGCAGCCGGGTGCTGGTGGTGTGGTGCAGGCTCCAGTGCAATCCGGCTTCCCGCCGCAGTGCGCTGGCCAGCTCGGGCGGCAAGCCCTCGGGCGCCTGGGGTGTCAACTCCAGCAGCGGCAGGCTGCGCGTGCGACCCGGCTCGATGGTCACCTCGTAGTCCAGCGCCGGCCCTTCGGTGCGGATCTCGGCCGTGCTGGGCGGACTGAGCGCTCCCGACGCAGCGCGCCAGCGGCGACCGTCTTCGTGGACCAGCACGGGGCCGCGCAGATAGAGGGCCGAGGCGGGTGGCGTCGCGCCGTCAAAGCGCAGGCGCAGCGCCACGCTGTCGTCCAGCGCCAGTTCAGCCACGTCGCCCGGTTGCATGCTGTCGGACAGTCCGGTCACGGCGCCATCGCCGGGCACCGACCACAGGGGCGCCAGGCGCGGAAACAGCAGGAACAGCGCCAGCATGACCGGCGTGCCCCAGGCGGTGGCTCGCAAGGCGAGGCCGGCGGCCGATGCCAGCGAGGGACGGCCTGCCGGCATGTGGGCCAGTGTCAGCACCGTCAGCCAGCCCCACACTGCCAGTGCCATGGCCACTGCCACCGCCAGTGTCTGCGAGTACAGGAAGTTGGTGAGCACCACGAAGAAGCCCAGGAAGAACAGCAGCATCGCATCGCGTTGAGCGCGCAGTTCCAGCGTCTTCAGTGCCATCAGCGACACCAGCAGCAGTACGCCGGCGTCACGGCTGAGCAGGGTTCGCTGGCTGCGCCAGGTCAGCACCGCCAGAAGCACCAGCATGGCCAGCAGCACCCAGCGTCGGGGCAGGGGCGCCTGGCGAGCGGCCAGCCAGCCGCGCCAGGCCAGCACACCCACGCACAGAACGGCCAGCCACAAGGGCTGGCGCCACAGGTGGGGCAGCACGGTCCAGCCGATCAGCCCCAGCAGCAGCCAGGTGTCGCGCGTGTCGCGGGGCAGGGCACTCACTGCGCGACCCTCCGTGCTGCGCACGCCGGGATTCGCACTTGAGAGCGGCCCGGCGCGCTCATCCGCGATGCTCCGCCAGCAGCCGCAGGGCCTGATCCAGGTGGGCCGGACCGCTGCCGACTGCGCACTGGTGCGCGCCGGCACGCAGTCCCCAGGGCCGCTGCTGGCGCTCACAGGCCAGGGCCCAGGCCGTCAGGCGCGACAGCCGCGCCTCGACCGAGGGGCCGGCGGTGTCGGCCAGGTCCAGCCACAGCGGCGGCGACTGCGGCTCGCTGCCATCACGGCTGACCCATTCACCGCTGTGGGCCAGCTTCTTCCAGGCGATGCGGCGAGGACTGTCGCCACGGCGCCACGGGCGCACGCCGTCGAACTCGCCCTGTTCGGAGCGCCGCTGCACGCCGGCGTCAGCCTGCTGACTGCCGGACTGGGGCAGCAGTGGCTCGGGGTGCTCGGGGGCGGGCCACACGCAGACCTGACTGGCCGGCCGCCACAATGACCAGGCACGGAACAGTCCGAAGGGAAAGCGGCTCTCGATGCGCAGCAGCGGCAGCGGGTGCAGGCCGCGTCGTGGGCACTCCAGTGCCAGGATCAGGGTCGACTGTCCCTGGGCCGGGATCTCGGCCCAGGCCAGCGCGGCAGACCCGGACTCGGGCTCGACGGCCAGCCCGACGCCATGGCGTTCACGCCCCGGGTTGGAAATCAGCAGCTCCAGCGCACTCGCCTGGCCGGCATGGCAGGGTGCTACAGGCCGGTGGTGCAGGGCCAGTCCACGCAGGCTGGCGTGGGTGATGTGCATCGACGCCAGCGCGGCGCCGGCCAGCAGAAAGGTCAGGGCATAGCCCAGGTTGAGCTGGTAGTTGATCGAGCCGATCAGCAGCAGCAGCAGCACGACGATGAAGGCCAGCCCGGCACGGGTGGGCACGATGTAGATGTTGCGCTGGTTCAGCACATGGCGCTCGCTGGCCCGATGGCGCGCATGCCAGGCCTGGCGCAGACGCTGGCGCAGTCCCGTCAAGGCAGGGGCACCGCCTGCAACATCGCCCGCACCTGCTCGCGGCGGCCGCGGCCAGCGCCCGAGACTGGCTGCAGGCGGTGGGCAATCGCCTGCGGCAGCACGGCCTGCAGGTCATCGGGTGTGACATGGTCCCGGCCCACCAGCAGGGCCCGCGCCCGGGCCACCCGCAGCACACCGATACCGGCGCGTGGCGACAGGCCATCGACGAACCAGCGCCCCGAGCGGGTGGCGGCGATCAGCGCCTGCAGGTAGTCGAGCAGCGGCTCGGAGACATGGACATGGCCCACCGCCGCCATGGCCTGCAGCAGCTCCTGGGGCCCCAGCACCGGTTTGAGGCGGGCCAGCAGTTCGCGGCGGTCCTCACCGGCCAGCAGCGCCCTTTCGGCGCGGGCGTCGGGGTAGCCCAGGCTGATGCACATGAGGAAGCGGTCGAGCTGGCTTTCGGGCAAGGGGTAGGTGCCCAACTGCTCGCCCGGGTTCTGGGTGGCGATGACGAAGAAAGGCCGGGGCAAGGCTCGGGTGGCACCATCAACGCTGACCTGGTGCTCCTCCATGGCCTCGAGCAGTGCGCTCTGTGTCTTCGGACCGGCGCGGTTGATCTCGTCGGCCAGCAGCACCTGGGCGAACACCGGCCCCGGATGGAACACGAAACGCTCGCCGCTGCGCTCGAACACGCTGACACCGATCAGGTCGCTGGGCATCAGGTCTGCGGTGAACTGCACGCGCGAGAACTGCAGGCCCAGCGAGATCGCCAACGCATGCGCCAGCGTGGTCTTGCCCACACCGGGCAGGTCCTCGACCAGCAGGTGGCCGCCGGCCAGCAGACAGGCCAGGCAGTCGTCCACCTGGGTCGGTTTGCCGACGACGATCGTGCTAATCTGACCCTTGAGTTGGGTCAATTGTTCGGTCCAGCGTGCGCTCATCATGGAGCCACGATAGCTCACAACCAGAGGAAGACAAATGCCGCCGTCAGCGCGGGGGCATGACGCCATGACCACGGCCTTTTTCACCCACCCCGACTGCCGCCGCCATGACATGGGCGATGGCCACCCCGAGTGCCCGCAACGCCTGGACGCCATCGAGGACCACCTGCTGTCCACCGGTCTGGACATCGCACTGACGCGCATGGACCCGCCGCTGGCCAGCCACTCCGACCTGATGCTGGCCCACTCCGAAGGCTACCTGCTGGAGCTTGACGAGTTCATGAAGCAGGCCACCGAGACGGGTGAACACCGCGCGCTGGACCCCGACACCCTGGTCTGCCCGCACACCTGGCAGGCCGCGCTGCGTGCCGCCGGGGCCGCGGTGGCTGCCACCGACACGGTGATTGACGGACGCGCCGAGAACGCCTTCTGCGCGATCCGGCCGCCCGGTCACCACGCCACCCGCTCGCAGAGCATGGGCTTCTGCTTCTTCAACAACATCGCCATCGCTGCACGGCATGCGGTGGATGTGCGTGGGCTGGAGCGGGTGGCGATCATCGACTTTGATGTCCACCACGGCAACGGCACCGAGGACATCATCGCCGGTGACGATCGCATCCTGATGGTGAGCTTCTTCCAGGATCAGCTCTACCCGTTCAGCGGTGGCGTGCCGATGGGCGAGAACATGCTCAACGTACCGATCCCGGCCTACACCCGGGGCGGTGAGATCCGCGAGATCATCGAGGCCAACTGGATGCCGCGACTGGAGGCCTTCAAGCCGCAGATGATCTTCATCTCGGCGGGTTTCGATGCCCACCGCGAGGACGACCTGGGTCAACTGGGACTGGTCGAGGCCGACTACGAATGGATCACCCAGCGCCTGAAGGATGTGGCACGGCGCCACAGCCGCAGTCGCATCGTCTCCTGCCTGGAAGGCGGCTATTCGCTGAGCTCGCTGGCGCGCAGCGTGGCGGCCCACCTGCGTGCCCTGGCCGACGTGTGACGCGCCGGGCCGGGTGACAATCCGGCGATGAGCACGGACGCCGCCGCCCCCAGCCTGCAGGACTTTCTCAACGCATTGACGCATCCGAGCGCCGCGCTGGAGCTGGCGGTCATCGCCGCCTGCCTGGGTCTGGCCTGGGCGCTGGTGCGGCTGCTGCGTGGTGCCACCGCCGCCCAGGCGCCGTCGGTCCTGTTCGGCCGCCGTCTGGTCGATGGTCTGCTGTTCCCGGTGCTGGCCCTGGGCTTGGCGTTGGGCGCCCGTCGCCTGCTGCTGGGCCTGGGCGTGCAGGTGGCGGTGTTCAAGATCGTCGTCCCGGTGCTGGTGGCCTTTGCAGTGATCCGGCTGGCGGTGCGGGTGCTGGAGGCGGCTTTTCCCAGCTCCCGGCTGGTGCGTGTGGTCGAGCGGTCGATCTCCTGGCTGGTCTGGGCCGGCATGGTGGCATGGGTCACCGGCCTGCTGCCCGAGTTGCTGGCGGCGATGGAGGAGATCCATTGGAAGATGGGCGGCTCCACGGTGTCGCTGCGCACGCTGCTCGAGGGCACGCTCAGCGCGGGCGTGGTGCTGATCGTGGCGCTGTGGATCTCCTCAGCCATCGAGGCGCGGCTGCTCAGTGGCGCCAGCGGCGAGAACCTGTCGCTGCGCAAGGTGGTGGCCAACACGGTGCGGGCGCTGCTGGTGTTCGTCGGCCTGCTGGTGGGCCTGACCGCGGTGGGGATCGACCTGACGGCGCTGTCGGTGCTGGGCGGGGCGATGGGAGTGGGCATCGGCCTGGGTCTGCAGAAGCTGGCCGCCAACTACGTCTCGGGTTTCGTCATCCTCACCGAGCGCTCGCTGCGCATTGGCGACACGGTACGGGTCGACAACTTCGAGGGCCGCATCACCGACATCGCAATGCGCTACACCGTGATCCGCTCGCCCGGTGGACGCGAGGCCATCGTCCCCAACGAGATGCTGATCACCCAGCGGGTCGAGAACTCCTCGCTGGCCGATCCACAGGTGCTGCTGCAGACCGTGGTCCAGGTCGCCTATGGCACCGACCTGGACGCGCTGTTTCCACAGATCGTGTCGGCCGTGGCACAGGTGCCGCGTGTGCAGTCGGACCCGGCTCCGGTGGTTCACCTCTCGGCCTTCGGGGCCGACGGGCTGGAGCTGACGGTGAACTTCTGGATCGTCGACCTGGAGAACGGCGCCGGCGGTGCTCGCTCCGGGGTCAACCTGGCGATCCTGGCGCTGCTGTCCCGCCTGAGCATCGAGATCCCCTACCCACAGCGCGTGATCCGCCAGGCCTGAAACGACAACGCCCCGCCGAAGCGGGGCGCTGCAGGGCAGGGGATTCAGGCCGTGACGACCGGAATCTTGCCGATCTTGGCCTGCCAGGTCTTCGGGCCCTCGATGTGGGCGCTGGTGCCGCCGGCATCCACCGCCACGGTGACCGGCATGTCGACCACGTCGAACTCGTAGATGGCTTCCATGCCCAGGTCGGCAAAACCCACCACCTTGGCGGCCTTGATCGCCTTGGACACCAGGTAGGCGCTGCCGCCCACCGCCATCAGGTAGGCCGACTGGTGCTTCTTGATGGCCTCGATGGCCACCGGGCCGCGCTCGGCCTTGCCCACCATCGCGATCAGGCCGGTCTGGGCCAGCATCATCTCGGTGAACTTGTCCATGCGGGTGGCGGTGGTGGGGCCGGCCGGGCCGACCACCTCGTCGCGCACCGGATCGACCGGGCCGACGTAGTAGATGACGCGGTTGGTGAAGTCCACCGGCAGCGGCTCACCCTTGGCCAGCATGTCCTGGATGCGCTTGTGCGCCGCGTCGCGGCCGGTGAGCATCTTGCCGTTGAGCAGCAAGGTGTCACCGGGTTTCCAACTGGCCACTTCAGCCGGGGTCAGCGTGTTGAGGTCGACGCGCCTGGACTTGTTGTAATCCGGCGCCCAGTTGACGTCAGGCCACAGGTCCAGGCTGGGCGGCTCCATGTAGGCGGGGCCTGAGCCGTCCAGCACGAAATGGCCGTGGCGGGTGGCGGCGCAGTTCGGGATCATCGCGATCGGCTTGCTGGCGGCGTGCGTCGGGTAGGTCTTGATCTTGACGTCCAGCACCGTGGTCAGGCCACCCAGGCCCTGGGCGCCGATGCCCAGCGCGTTGACCTTCTCGTACAGCTCGATGCGCAGTTCCTCGAGCTTGTTCTGCGGGCCGCGGGCCAGCAGTTCGTACATGTCGATGTCGTCCATCAGCGACTCCTTGGCCAGGAGCGCCGCCTTCTCGGCCGTGCCGCCGACGCCGATGCCCAGGATGCCTGGCGGGCACCAGCCGGCACCCATGGTGGGCACTGTCTTCAGCACCCAGTCGACGATGTTGTCGCTGGGGTTGAGCATGTAGACCTTGGACTTGTTCTCGGAGCCGCCGCCCTTGGCCGCGACGATCACGTCGACGGTGTTGCCCGGCACCACCTCCATGAAGACCACTGCCGGCGTGTTGTCCTTGGTGTTCTTGCGCTCGAAGATGGGGTCGGACAGCACCGAGGCGCGCAGCCGGTTGTCCGGGTGGTTGTAGGCGCGGCGCACGCCTTCGTCGACGGCGTCCTGGATCGAGCCGCTGAAGCCCTCCCATCGCACGTCCATGCCGATCTTCAGGAAGACGTTGACGATGCCGGTGTCCTGGCAGATCGGGCGCTTGCCCTCGGCGCACATGCGCGAGTTGGTCAGGATCTGGGCGATCGCATCCTTCGCAGCGGCCGACTCCTCGCGCTCATAAGCGCGGGCGAGGTGGGCGATGTAGTCGGCCGGGTGGTAGTAGCTGATGTACTGCAGCGCGGCGGCAATGGACTCGATCAGGTCGTCCTGGCGGATGATGGTCATGGCAGGGATCTCGGCAAGGTCGGGGACGGGACGGATAGTGCCGTGCGAGGCTTGCGCCACGCTGGCGCCGGCGCGGATGGCGGACTGTCCCACGCCGGGGCGGTGCGGACAGTGTACCTAGGGATTACCCGTTGATCGAGTGCAGTGAACCGCTCTCAGTGGGCGTCCTTGGCGTGTCCTGCAGGATGCAGGATCCGGTCCGCCGCTGCGATCGCCATCGCCGAGGCCAGGAAGGCCACATGGATGACGGTCTGCCACAGCAGGGTCTTCTCGTCGTAGTTGGCCGCGTTGATGAAGGTCTTGAGCAAGTGGATCGAACTGATGCCGATGATGGCCGTGCCCAGCTTGACCTTGAGGACCGACGCGTTCACATGGTCCAGCCACTCGGGCTGATCGGGGTGACCCTCCAGGTTGAGTCGCGAGACGAAGGTCTCGTAGCCGCCGACGATGACCATGATCAGCAGGTTGGAGATCATCACCACGTCGATCAGGCCCAGCACCACCAGCATGATGATGGTCTCGTTCAGGCCGGTGACCGCCATGCCGGCCTCGGGCTTGTAGCCGATGCTCTTGATCAGGATGTCCAGCGCATGCTGGCTGCCGAATGCGGCTTCGATCAGATGGACCAGTTCGACCCAGAAGTGAAAGACATAGACCGCCTGTGCGAGGATCAGGCCCAGGTACAGCGGCAACTGCAGCCAACGGCTGGCAAAAATCAGGTTGGGCAGCGGGCGCATGCGTTCGGGTTTCGGGGCGGGATTCTGGGCCATGGCCTCGGCGTCCTCGGTACGGGTGGCGGAAAAGCCGCGGATTCTAGTGCTGGCACAAGTCATGCACTGAACGCCTGTTGCGCAGGAGTCAGGCTTTCGTCAGACGCCCGGCACACAGTTCCGACCGGACGCACCAGATGGTGTACTGGATCATTCCGAGCATTGAGGAGACATCCAATGAGTGAAGAGCTCAAGATCTACAGCCCCACCGCCGCCTTCGCGGCCCAGGCCCATGTCAGCGGCATGGCCGCCTACGAGGCCCTGTGCAAGGAGGCCGAGACCGACTACGAAGGCTATTGGGGCCGTCTGGCCAAGGAGCTGATCAGCTGGAAGACCCCGTTCACCAAGGTGCTCAACGAGTCCGAGGCGCCGTTCTTCAAGTGGTTCGAGGACGGCACGCTCAACGCGTCCTACAACTGCCTGGACCGCAACATCGAGCGCGGCCTGGGCGACAAGACCGCCATCATCTTCGAAGCCGACGGTGGTGAAGTCACCAAGGTCAGCTACAAGGAGCTGCTGGCCAAGACCTGCCAGATCGCCAACGGCCTGCGCAGCCTGGGCATCAAGAAGGGCGACCGGGTGATGATCTACATCGCCATGTCGGTCGACGGCGTGGCCGCCATGCAGGCCTGCGCCCGCATCGGCGCCACCCACTCGGTGGTGTTCGGCGGTTTCTCGGCCCAGTCGCTGCGCGACCGCATCGAGGACACCGGCGCCAAGGCCATCATCACCGCCGACTGCCAGGTGCGTGGCGGCAAGCAGCTGCCGCTGAAGGCCATCGTCGACGAGGCGCTGACGCTGGGCGGCTGCGACTCGATCCAGAAGGTGCTGGTGGTCAAGCGCGGCGACGCCAAGAATGCCATGACCGCCGATCGTGACGTCTGGATGGACGACCTGATTGCCGGCCTGCCCACCACCTGCGAGCCCGAGTGGGTCGAGGCCGAGCACCCGCTGTTCCTGCTCTACACCTCCGGCTCCACCGGCAAGCCCAAGGGCGTGCAGCACAGCACCGGCGGCTACCTGCTGCATGCGGCGCTGACCACCAAGTGGACCTTCGACCTGAAGGACAGTGACATCTTCTGGTGCACCGCCGACATCGGCTGGGTCACCGGCCACACCTACATCACCTACGGCCCGCTGGCGCTGGGCGGCACCGAGATCGTCTTCGAGGGTGTGCCCACCTATCCGGACGCCGGCCGCTTCTGGAAGATGATCCAGGACCACAAGGTCACCGTCTTCTACACCGCGCCCACCGCCATCCGCAGCCTGATCAAGGCCGCCGAGGCCAACGACAAGGTGCATCCGAAGAGCTACGACCTGAGCAGCCTGCGCATCCTGGGCTCGGTGGGCGAGCCGATCAACCCGGCCGCCTGGGAGTGGTACCACCAGCACGTGGGCGGCGGCCGCTGCCCGATCGTCGACACCTTCTGGCAGACCGAGACCGGCGGCCACATGATCACGCCGCTGCCGGGCGCCACGCCGCTGGTGCCGGGCTCGTGCACGCTGCCCTTCCCGGGCATCCAGGCCGCGGTGGTGGACGAGACCGGCAAGGACGTGCCGTGGGGGCAGGGCGGCATCCTGGTCGTGAAGAAGCCGTGGCCCAGCATGATCCGCACGATCTGGGGCGACCCCGAGCGCTTCAAGAAGAGCTACTACCCCGAGGACTTCCAGGGCCGCTACTACCTGGCGGGCGACGGCGCGATCCGCGACGCCAAGACCGGCTACTTCACCATCACCGGCCGCATCGACGACGTGCTGAACGTCTCGGGCCACCGCATGGGCACGATGGAGATCGAGTCGGCGCTGGTCAGCTGCACCGAGCTGGTGGCCGAGGCCGCGGTGGTGGGCCGCCCGGACGAGACCACCGGCGAGGCGATCTGCGCCTTCGTCGTGCTGAAGCGTTCGCGCCCGACCGGCGAGGAAGCGAAGAAGATCGCCAACGAACTGCGCAACTGGGTGGCCAAGGAGATCGGCCCGATCGCCAAGCCCAAGGACATCCGCTTCGGCGACAACCTGCCGAAGACGCGCAGCGGCAAGATCATGCGCCGCCTGCTGCGCTCGCTGGCCAAGGGCGAGACGATCACGCAGGACACCAGCACGTTGGAGAACCCGGCGATCCTCGAGCAATTGGCGCAGACCAATTGATCGAGGCGGCGCCGCAAGGCGCCGCGCGGCCTCAGCCGCGATGCCGGGTTCGGGGCTCGCTCATATCGCGCCAGCGATGTGAGCGAGCACCAGAATCCGGCCATCCTGGATCAGTTGGCGCAGACCAACTGACGTCGACATCGCTTCGCGCGAAGGCCGCCCTTTGGGGCGGCCTTTTTCGTTTCCCGCCTCAGCGCACCCCGCCCGGCGCCTCGGCCTTCAGCACGGCCAGGCTGTCCAGCGCCCGCTGCTCCAACGCGCGCGCACCCTGGCGCCGCGCCAGATCCACCGCGGCGCTGAAGCAGCGCCGTGCCTCTTC
>JAFLDI010000064.1 GCA_017302485.1 Burkholderiales bacterium
GACTCAGCCCCTGCTGGCGCAGCGCTGCCAGCGTCACTCGATCTTCAGGTTGCAGTTGTCGGTATCTCGTCGTCATCCTCACACCTTACCGGTTGGCGAGGTGTTGCACTTCAGACTTGAGAACGCCGAGCGATACGTTCGGACTCCGGTCGCTGCGGTCACGGCATTTGAACAATTTGTTGAAGATGACCCGACTCGACGTAAACACGTGTTGCTCGACCTTGCGGCGCGTGTCGAAGGCACGACTCTGACTATTGAATTGGGTGGTCATGGCCGAACTATCGAACGTCACGAAGACCCTTCCTTGGCGGATGATGACGAGGGTGATGTGGAGGAGTAGCAGATATTGAAGCGCGCTGATTGATGTCTTCCTGTTGGAGCGCAGCTGAAGGTGCGCTTGGTGATAGTCGAGCCACGCACTTGATTTCTCGGTGTGACGGGAGCAGGTAGTCGCACGAGTGCTCGGGACGTTCCCGTCCTTGGAGTTCGCTAAGGGGCCAGCCCCTCGCGCCGGTCAACGGTAAAGCCCGCGCGGATCGCGCGGGCCATCCGGCCAGTCCTTCCCCATCTTCCTCCTGCGCCGTGCAGACGGGGTTGTGCCCCTGCCTGGCCTCCTGCCATTGCCCTCTGCTAGCCCCGGTCTCGCCGACGGGCGTCGGGTGCATCCCGCACCCCAGCCCTAGAGGAGCAGAACCATGCAAGGCAGCAGCCAGCCCCCCGCCCGTGACCTGTACGCCGTCGTCACGGGGCGCATCATCCACGCCCTTGAGCAAGGCGTCCGCCCGTGGTTGTGCCCCTGGGCACGGGGCGGCAGCCACACGCGCCCGTTGCGCGCCACGGGCGAGCCGTACCGAGGCGTGAACGTGCTGCTTCTGTGGGCCACGGCGCAGGAGCGCGGATACCGCGCGCCCACGTGGATGACGTATCGGCAGGCCGAGGCCCTGGGCGGCCAAGTGCGCAAGGGCGAGCGCGGCACGCTGGTGGTCTACGCCGGCCAGGTCAAGCCTGAGGAGCGAGACGACGCCGCCGAGACGGCCGAGCCTGTCAGCCATCGCGCGCGCAGCTTCCTGCGCAGCTTCACGGTGTTCAACGCCGAGCAAATCGACGGCCTGGCAACGGCCGGCACGCTGGCCCCGGACGTGACAGCCGAGCTGGGCGACCAGGCGCACATGCTCATCGAGCGCACCGGCGCCACGGTGCGCCACGGCGGCGACCGGGCGTATTACGCGCCCGCGCTGGACGTGGTGCAGATGCCCGAGCGCAGCCGCTTCCGCGAGGCGGCCGGCTACGTCGGCACCTTGGCCCATGAGCTGGTGCATTGGACCGGCCACGGCGACCGCCTGGCCCGCACCTTCGGCGCGCGCTTCGGCGACGAGGCGTACGCCGTCGAGGAGCTGGTGGCCGAGTTGGGCTCGGCGTTCCTCTGTGCCGATCTTCAGATCGGCACGGAGCCCAGGGACGACCACGCCGGGTACCTGGCGCACTGGCTGTCGGTCCTCAAAGCCGACAAGCGGGCGCTGTTCACCGCTGCCGCGCAGGCGCAGCGGGCGGCAGACTTCATCATGAACCGCGAGCAGGTGGCGTGATGTGGTGGCTGCTGTTCATCCCCCTGGTGGTGCTGCTCGTGGTGGGGGCCAACGAGTGGTGGTACTGGCAGAACTACCGGCGCTTGCCGACTTACGACCAGTACCGCGCCCGCCACCCGGCAGCCTGCCCGGCCGGGCAGTGCCGGTGCGTGCACTGCGGCAGCCGGCGCCTTCGCCTGCACAGCCTGCGGCCTGACATGCGCCGGCACTTGTGCGGCAACTGCGGCGCGTTGCTCTACAGGTCGTGAGCGCGCCCGGATGCCTTGAGCCACTCGGCGTAAGGCGGCGGCAGCTTCACCCGGCTGAAGTCCAGGCTGGCGATGTAGGGCAACTGCACCTTGGGCGAGAAGCCCCGGCCGTAGAGGCGTTCGCTGCCCGGCTCGATGAGCTGGCCCTTATCCGCGTCGCGCTGCCGCTTGCGGCCCGTGTACGCCATGTTCAGACCGACCGGCCAGGCTTGGCCCATCACCTGCGCGTCGCGGATGCGGTCTTCGAGCTGGTGCCTGAAACTGTGGTTGGCGAAGCCCTTGCCCAAGCCCATCCGCTCCTGTACGTGCCGCAAAAACGCCTGCTGGTACGACCTGCCCAGCTTTGGCTGCTTGCTGGTTCGGTTCGGCATGCTCGACGGGAACAGCAGCGCGCTCGGGCCGTCGGCCTTGGATCGCGCTTGCGCGAACTCCAAGAAGCCGAGCCGCAGCAGCTCAGGATGCACGGGCACCGTGCGGTAGGTGTCGGGGGTCTTGAGCGAGCGCTCGACGCCGATGTCGGCCAGTACGCTGGTGCCGTCTTCGTCGTACTCCGTTCGGAGGTGCAGGACGGGCAAGCCGGCCAGCACTTCGACATCCGAGGTCATCAACTGTGTGACTTCGCTGACACGGTTGCCATGGAACAAGGAGACCAGTGGCACCCAGTAGCGGGCGCCCAGGTCCCCGCGCATCTTGCCGCGCGGACCCGCCCAGTCTGGGCGGTACCAGTCCGAAGCAAACAGGGCCGTGAGCTGGTCGTCAGCGAAGGGGAACCGAGGCTTCCGACGGGTTGCCTCTTCCGCGCTGCTGATGCGGGGCAGCGCCTTCATCATGGTGTCCGGGTTGGTCCCGCTCATCATGTCGAGCGTCAGGGCCAGCTCGAACACCTCGCGCACGACCCGACGTGCCACGCCATGTGCGTACTTCATTGACCATGGGTGTTCATCGGCGTTGAGCCGTGCCTCGTAGAACCTGTACAGGTCTTGGCCGGTGACGCTGGACAGGGGCACATCGCCCAGAAAGTCCACAAGCTTCTGCCAGACGCTGACGGATGTGCTGACTTGCTTGTGCTTTGTGGACCTGGCCTTGTGCTCCCGGTACGGCTCGGTCATCGCGCTGAGCAGCGGCGAGGGCGCCGCTGGCTGGGCAGGCGTGGCCACGCCATCGCCAGCGAACCGGCGCCGCACCAGCTCGACGGCTTGCCTTTCGGCTGTTGCGTAGGCGCGCACGAGCTGCGGATACCGTGGGTCCGTGCGCGACACGCTGTAGCCGAGCTGCACGCACCAGGTATCGATAAGGTCTAGCACTTCGGCCCACTCGGGCGAGGCCGGGCCACGCCGAACGACCGCCTGCATGGTCCTGTCGGTTACTTCGCACAGGTCCAGGAGGGCGCGCTCGGCCTGTTCGTCAAAGCCGGCACCCTCGAAGCGGCCACGGTCATCAAGACGGAGCCAGTGGTACGCCCGCTGGGCGCACACATGCTCGATGAGCTCCTCGGTGAGCACTTGCGGAGTGGCCTGGGCGCTGATCGTTTGCAGCACCTTGTCCCACTCCGCCCGCTTGTCAGCGATGAGCCGCGTACCGATGGTCTTGGCTCTGCGCAGGTCGGCGGTGCCGGTTGACTGGCGGTACTCCTTGACCCCTGCGACCCCCCGCAAGGCCTTCGGTGGGACGAGCCGGACATACCAGTTCAGCGTGCGGCCATGAGCCGGACGATAGAAGTTCTCGGGCACTGTGAGTTGATTCCGGGTGGCACACATGATTGGCACACCTGCCGATGTCTAAGTCCTTGAATGACAAGGACTTATCGGCGAATCAACGACTTACTTGAGATTGGCGGAAGCGGTGAGATTCGAACTCACGGAGGGATTCCTCCCTCGGCGGTTTTCAAGACCGCTGCCTTAAGCCACTCGGCCACGTCTCCAGGGGCCGCTGCATTATCGGCGCAGTCGGCGGTTTTGCCTGCGTTCACGTCGCTGCGCGACATGAACTTCGGCGCTGGGACCGCTGGCGCGGCCCCAGAGCAAGACCGCTGCCTTAAGCCACTCGGCCACGTCTCCCAGGTGACATCATGATCCATGCACAACGGTGTGCACTGTGGCGGACCAACGCCTGCTGTCAGCAGCCCGAGTCATCGATCACGATCGTCAGGCTGTCACTCGCGCTGTTGAGCTGGTAGGTGACTTTGCAATGAGCCGGCGTGGGTGCGGACTTCAGCTGATAGACACCGGCCCAGGTGCCGGGCTGGTGCGGCATGCGTTCGTAGTCCGCTGAGCGGGTGATCAGGTTGTCGACGGAGCCGTTCCAGTCGTCGACCCAGATCCTTCCCATCGGTGTCGGCCAGCCTCGGTGTGTCCAGATCGTCACCCCCTGTTCGGTGTAGTGCGGCAGGTTCCACGCCGGTTGGGCCAGGCTGCAGGTGGGCGACATGGCGCAACGGGCTCGGCCCTGCTGTGCGGCTGATCGAAGGGTCGCGACCAATCCCTCCAGGGATGCCCGTCGAGCGTCCCTGGCCAGGTTCAGGAAGCGGGGCAGGGCCGTGGCGGCCAACAGGCCCAGGATGACGACAACCGTGATCAGCTCGATCACAGTGAATCCCCGACTGGCAGCCTGTGGGAGAACACGCCGACGGGTCCAGGGGGACGACTGCCGCGTGGCGGCTTGCCTGGCATCAGGCGGATGCGCTGTGAAGCCCATCGTTGTCCAGCGCGCTGCTGACCCTGTCGCGGCCCTTCGCCTTGGCCACATACAGCGCGGCGTCGGCCAGGGCGATGGTCTGCTCCAGGTGCTGGCTGCTGCCGGTGCGCTGCGGCAAGCCCTCGGCCACACCGGCCGATACCGTGCAGCTCAGCGACTGGCCGCTGGGCAGGCGCACGGCGGTCTGGCGCACCGAGTCGACCAGGCGCTGGCCGAAGCGGTGGGCGGCGGCCAGGTCGGCGCCGTCGAGCAGCACGATGAATTCCTCGCCGCCGTAGCGGCCGACCAGGTCGCCGGAGCGCGCATTGGCACTGACCTCGCGGGCCAGGTGGACGATGGCCTGGTCGCCGGCTGCGTGACCGTGGCCGTCGTTGATGCGCTTGAAATGGTCAACATCGATCATCGCCACCGCGTAGCGGGGCTGGGTCTGGGCGGCCAGGCGCTGGCGGGCCTCGTCATAGAAGGCGCTGCGGGTGAGCACGCCGGTCAGGCCGTCTCGGCGGGCGCGCTCGGCGATCACGCGGCGGCTGAGTTCGTGCACCGTGGACATGAAGCTCACTGACGCGGCCACCAGAAACAGGCCGCCCAGCAGCAGCGACAAGGTGTGTGCGGGCGCGGTGGTGTGGATGTCGAAGCTCATGCCCTGCACGGCCCGCCAGGCGCTGCTGGTCGCGCGCCAGGCCACGGCGGCCGCGGCGGCGGCCGCCGCCAGCCCGACGAAGCGCGAGGAGGCCAGTGAACGTGCCTGGGGATCGGTCCACATCAGGTGGGCAATGGCGGCTGCCAGGATGGCAATGGCGCTGGACACGACCACCGCGCCGAGCCAGCCCAGGTGGGGATCGACCAGCGCCGGCAACACGCTGAGAGCGGCCAACGCCACCGCCCAGCGGCTCAGGCGAGGTCGCGCGGGCGCCCCCAGCAGTCGGGCCTGGGCGTGCAGGAAGAGCGCAGGCACGCACACCACCGCCAGATTGGCGCCCACAAAGGAGAGGCCGAACGGGATATGGCCGCGCAGGAAGTACAGCAGGAAGGCCACGCCCGCAGCGCAGTTGGCCAGCGTCCACAGACGCAGGCTGCCGGCCTGCTCCGGCATGGCCCGGGACACGCTGGCCGTGAAGGCGGCCATCACGAAGCTCACCATCGCTGTCGCGAAGAGCAGCGTTGGCGTGTCGAGCGGAGGGCCAGGCAGGTGGGTGAACACAGCGTCGGGGCGCGCCAGAGTGGCGGCTCGCCGGGATATCGACCTGCGCCGCTGGCACTTGAGACCCTGTGCCCGCTCAGCCTGGCGCCTGTGCCTGGGCGCAGCGCACCTGCACCACCTCGCGCCGGCCGCCGTCCACGCGCGCCGCGCTGAGCGCGCCACCCCAGACGCAACCGGTGTCCAGGGCCAGCAGGTCGGGGCGGTTGATCAGGCCCAGCGTGGACCAGTGGCCGAAGGCGATGGGCTCGTCCGCACTGGCCCGGTCCGGGTGGCTGAACCAGGGTGCGAAGCCCGGTGGGGCCTGCTCGGCGCTGTCCTTGGTGTCGAACTCCAGCAGGCCGTCGGCGCTGCAGAAGCGGATGCGGGTCAGCACGTTGACGATGACGCGCCAGCGGTCGAAGCCGCCCAGGCTGTCGTCCCAGCGTGCCGGGTCGTTGCCATACATGACACGCAGGAAATCGGGGAACTGCGGGCCGCGGATCATGGCCTCCACCTCGCGCGCCAGCGTCAATGTGCGGGCGCTGCTCCACTGCGGCAGCACGCCGGCATGCACGGTGAGCCAGCCGCAGGCGCTGTCGGCCAGGCGGCACTGGCGCAGCCAGTCCAGCCAGGCGGCGCGGTCGTCGGCAGCCAGCAGCGCGTCCAGCGTGTCCTTGCGGTGCGGCCGGCGCACACCAGCAGCCACGGCCAGCAGATGCAGGTCATGGTTGCCCAGCAGGCAGGTGGCCGAGGCCCCGAAAGCGCGCAGGCGGCGCAGCACGGCCATGGAGTCGGGGCCGCGGTTGACCAGGTCGCCCAGCACATGCAGGTGGTCGCGTGAGGGGGTGAAGCCGATCTCGGCCAGCAGCCGCTCGAAGGCGTCGTGGCAACCCTGCAGGTCGCCGATCAGGTAATGCATGGCGCGGATTCTGCTACGCTCGCGGGTCGTTTTTCTTTCTGCGGCGGCGCCCGAGCGATCCGCTGCATTCCATGGACGTTGCCCTTCTAGTCCTGCTGATCCTCATCAACGGTGTGTTCGCCATGTCGGAAATGGCGCTGTCGGCCAGCCGCAAGGCGCGCCTGCAGGTGATGCTGGAGTCCGGCGAGAGCGGCGCGCAGGCGGCGATCACGCTGCACGACAACCCGACGCGCTTTCTGTCGACGGTGCAGATCGGCATCACCTCGATCGGCGTGCTCAACGGCATCGTCGGTGAGGCAGCCTTTGCCGGCCCGCTGGCCGAATGGCTGCGCGCCACCGTCGGAATGAGCGATCGACCGTCGGCGCTGACCGCCACTGCACTGGTGGTGATGATCATCACCGTGATGAGCATCATCTTCGGCGAGCTGGTGCCCAAGCGCCTGGGCCAGATGTACCCGGAGACGGTGGCGCGCCTGGTGGCCCCGGCGATGCAATGGCTGTCTTCCGCCACGCGACCCCTGGTGGCGCTGCTGAGCGTGACCACCGAGGCTGTGCTGCGCCTGATCGGCATCCGCGGTGGCCCCAGCCGCAGCGTCACCGAAGAGGAGATTGCCGCCCAGTTGGAAGAGGGCCTGGACGCCGGTGTGATCGAGGCCCAGGAGCACCAGATGGTGCGCAACGTGTTCCGCCTGGATGACCGGCAGATTGGCTCGATGATGATCCCGCGTGCCGAGATCGACTGGATCGATGCCGATGCCCCGGTGGCCGAGGTGCTGCGCATCGTGACCGACGCCGAACATTCGCGCTACCCGGTGTGCCGCGGGGGCCTGGATGACGTGATCGGCGTGGTGGCCGCCCACAGCCTGCTTCGCCCGCTGGCCGAGGGTCGGCTGGGGGCCTTGAGCGACCACCTGGCGCCGCCGGTGTTCGTGCCCGAGACGCTGTCGGGCATGGAGCTGCTGGAGCACTTCAAGACCAGCGGCGCCGAGTTGGTGTTCGTGGTGGATGAATACGGTGCGGTGCAGGGCGTGATCACCGTGCGCGACGTGCTGGAGGCCATCACTGGCGAGTTCGGTACCCCCTCCGACGAAGACGCCTGGGCGGTCCAGCGCGATGACGGCAGCTGGCTGGTCGACGGCCTGATCCCCGTGCCCGAGCTGAAGGACCGCCTGGCCATCAAGGAATTGCCCGAGGAAGACCGCGGGCGCTACAACACCCTGGCTGGCATGGTCATGCTGCTGCTCGGGCGCCTGCCCCGCACCGCCGACGTCGTCGAGTGGAGCGGCTGGCGCTTCGAGGTGGTCGACCTCGACGGCAAGCGCGTGGACAAGGTGCTGGCCAGCCGCCTGCACGACCCTGAGGACGAGAGACAAGAGCCATGATCAATTCCGAACTGCACAAGCAACCCCAGCTGCTGGACCGCGGCCAGCACCGTCAGCTGCGCATGCGCACCGACGTCAACAGCCTGGCGGCCGCGCGCCCGTTGAACTCGGTGTTCCTGACGGCAGCCGAGTTCGGTGACGCCTGCAAGGAGTTCCCGATCCTGTTCCTGCGCGCCGGCGAGATGGACGGCAAGCCGCAGGTGGCGGCCGTGGCGGTGCTGGGCCTGAGCCCCGGCGAAAACCTGATGCTTGAGACCACCCACGATGGCGGCGATCGCTGGACGGCCCGTTATATCCCCGCGCTGCTGCGGGCCTACCCGTTCACGATGGCGCGTACCAGCCCGGACCAGTGGGCCGTGGCGATTGACCGCAGCTGGAAGGGCCTGTCCGAGACCGAGGGCGAGCGCCTGTTCGACGACCAGGGCGAGCCCACCACCTACCTCAACGGTGTGCGCGAGTTCGTTGAGCGCCTGGAGGCCGAGATCGAGCGCACCCGCCAGGCGGGCGAGCGCCTGCTGGCCATGGGGCTGCTGCAGGAAAAGCGCTTCGACGCCACCTTGCCTGATGGCCAGCCGCTGGTGGTTGATGGCTTCCTGGCCATCGACGAACAGAAGTACGCCGAGCTGAGCGATGCCGAGGTGCTGGAGCTGCATCGCGGCGGCCTGGCCGGCGTGCTGATGACGCACCAGGTCTCGCTGGGCAATATGCGCGCGCTGATCGAGCGGCGCCTGGCCCGCGGCAGCCAGCCGGCGGGCGCCTGAAAGGCCACAGGCCGCTGGGAAGCGGCCTGTCCTGACGCGCCGGTGTGGCGCTCTACACCTTGAAGACCGAGACGGCTTCCACCAGTTGCTGGGCCTGCTTCTTCAGGCTCTCGGCGGCAGCCGCGCTCTCCTCCACCAGAGCAGCGTTCTGCTGCGTGGCCTGATCCATCAGGCCGACGGCATCGCCCACCTGCTGGATGCCACTGCTCTGTTCGGCCGAGGCCGAACTGATCTCGCTGACGATGTCGCTGACCCGCTGGATGGAGCCGACGATCTGCTCCATCGTCTGGCCCGCCTGACCGACCAGGGTGGTGCCCTGCTCGACCTGCTCGACGTTGCGGGTGATCAGGCCCTTGATCTCCTTGGCGGCCTCGGCGCTGCGCTGGGCCAGGCTGCGCACCTCACCGGCGACCACGGCAAAACCCCGGCCCTGCTCACCGGCCCGCGCCGCTTCGACAGCGGCATTGAGGGCCAGGATGTTGGTCTGGAAGGCGATGCCGTCGATGACGCCGATGATGTCGCCGATCTTGCGGCTGGACTCGCTGATGTTCTGCATCGTCGTGACCACTTCACCGACAACGCTGCCGCCCTGCTGGGCCACCCCGGCGGCGGCGCGGGCGAGCTGGTTGGCCTGCTGGGCGCTGTCGGCGTTCTGTCGGACCGTGCTGCCCAGTTGCTCCATCGACGAGGCGGTCTGCTGCAGCGCGCTGGCCTGTTGCTCGGTGCGGCCGGAGAGGTCCTGGTTGCCCTGGGCGATCTGGCTGCTGGCCGTGGCCACGCTGTCGCTGCCGCTGCGCACCTGCGACACGATCGTCGCCAGGCTCTGGCGCATCGCAGCCATCGAGGCCAGCACGCTGCCGGCCGGCGCGTTGGCAGCGCCCTGGATCGGGCCAAGGTCGCCCTCGGCGATGCGCTGGGCGGCGCGGCCCAGTTGATCGGGCTCGGCGCCCAGGGCGCGCATCAGTTTGCGGGGGATGAAGAGGCCCAGGCCGACGGCGGTCGCGATGGCCACCAGCAGCGCCGACAGCAGGATCATCCGTGCCGTGGCATAGCTGTCCTGGGCCTGTTCGGTGTCCTGGTCGCCGCGCTGTGCGCCGTAGGCCAGGTACTCATCGCCGGCCTTCAGCAACGCGTCCAGCAGGGGCTGGCACTCCGCATTCATCTTGGCGATGGCGGCGTCGCGCTCGCCGCTCGTGGCCTTGGCCACGATGTCCAGAGCGACCGGGCCGTACTTGGCTTCGATGGCCACGATGGCATCGACCAGTTGCTTGACCTTCGGGTCAGTGGCCTGGGCGGCGCGTTTCTGCAGCTCGGCCAGCTGGGTCTGGACCGCGGCATGGGCCTTGTTGACGGCCACCTTCTCGGCCTGCAGGCGCTGCGGGTCGGTCACCAGCACCAGGTTGCGGGCGGCGATGGCTCGCGCGTTGGTGGCTTCCAGCACCTTGTTGGCCATGGCCATGCGCTCGGCCGGGCCGTGGACATAGCGGTCGAACGCGTCGTTCGAGTTGGCCGCGGTGCGCAGGCCCAGAAGGGCAGTGATCAACACCAATGCGGCGAGCGCGCCGAACGAATAGAGCAGGAGCGTGCGGGTCTTCATGGGCGAGAGTCCTCGGAGATGTCGCCTGGCGATGTGCAGGGTCCTGCGAGTGTCACGCCCGGGACTATCGGGCCATCCTGCGAAAAAGACGCCGATCCAAGGGCTTTCTCAGGGCCTGCCGCGCCAGCCCAGGCGCTGTGACAGCGTCTGGGCGGCCTGCTGCATGTGCCGGGCCACAGCGCCCTGCGGTCCCAGATCGATCGCGGCGCCCGGGCCGACCACGGTCAGGCCCAGCACCAGGCGGCCCAGGCGGTCGAACACCGGTACCGCCAGTGCGTGGATGCCGGGCACGGCATCGCCTTCGGCGCGCGCCGGCTCACCGGCACGGATGGCGGCCAGCGCCTGCTGGAAGGGTGTGTCCGCCGCCAGTTCGGCCAGGCCCGCCTCGCGCAGCGCTTCGGGCGGCAGCAGGGCGGCGAAGAGCCGGCCCGAGGCGGTGTCGCGCAGGCTCATCACCGTGCCGTGGCGCATGGTCACGTGCACCGGCGTGGCGGCCTCGGCCACCCGCACGATGGTCGGTCCGCGGTTGCCCCACATCGCCAGCGCCACGGTCAGGCCCAGCGCCTCGGCCAGCTCCTCGATCAGCGGCGTCGCCAGGCGCAGCGGGTCGTACTGCTGCAGGCCGATCAGGCCCATCTGCAGCGCCAGCGGGCCCAGGCCGTAGTGGCCGCTGGCGGCGTCCTGGGCCACCAGGCCCACTTTCTGGAAACTCACCAGGTAAGGGTGGGCCTTGGCCGGCACCATGCCGGCCTCGCGGGCCAGGTCCTTCAGAGGCAGCGGGCGGCCGTGGTGGGCCAGGGCCAGCAGCAGCTGGCCGCCGACCTCGATGCTCTGGATGCCGCGGGGGCCACGGGGCTCGGCGTCTTCGGCGGTGTCGTGCAGGCTCATCGGCTGGGGTTTATACTGAAACGAATCGATTAGACATTATCGAACAACCAAACTAAGATCAAGGGGTGGAACCCGCAGGCCGGGCTCCGCCGTTTTCGCGCCGCCGCCACAGGAACACCGCCATGAGCACCAAGACCTTCGCCTCGCACGCCGACCTGGAAGAAAAGCAGGTCAGCTTCGTCCAGCTGTCCGAGCACGCCTGGGCCTACACCGCCGAGGGCGACCCCAACACCGGCATCATCATCGGCGACGACGCGGTGATGGTCATCGACACCCAGGCCACGCCGGTGATGGCCCAGGACGTGATCCGCCGCATCCGCACGGTCACAGACAAGCCCATCAAGTACGTTCTGATGAGCCACTACCACGCGGTGCGCGTGCTGGGGGCCAGCGCCTACATGGCCGAGGGCGGCGAGCAGATCATCGCCAGCCAGGACACCTACGACCTGATCGTGCAGCGCGGCGAGCAGGACAAGGCCAGCGAGATCGGCCGCTTCCCGCGCCTGTTCCAGAACGTCGAGAGCGTGCCGCCGGGCCTGACCTGGCCCACCATGACCTTTACCGGCAAGATGACCGTCTGGCTGGGGAAGCTGGAAGTGCAGCTGCTGCAGCTGGGCCGCGGCCACACCAAGGGCGACACCGTGGCCTGGCTGCCGCAGGAGAAGGTGCTGTTCTCGGGCGACCTGGTCGAGTTCGACGCCACGCCCTACGCCGGCGACGCCTACTTCCAGGACTGGCCGCAGACGCTGCGCAACATCGCCGCGCTGAAACCCGAGAAGCTGGTGCCGGGCCGCGGCGCCGCGCTGTCCACGCCGCCGTTGATGCTGACGTGGCCGACGAATTCGCCCATGTCGTCAATTATGTGAAGAAGGAAAAGAACGCCACGGCCAACACTGACGCGGCGATTTTTGAAAGCGAATTGTTCGACGCGCTCGCG